>CAMCNM010000163.1 GCA_945876015.1 Gemmatimonas phototrophica | reverse complement strand
GGCCCTTTCGCTCTCCGTTCTCACGTACGTCTGCGCGCAGGTTGCTCCGCGCATCGGCAGGTCGGGCCGGCGGGCGCTCTGGCTGACCGCGCTCTTCCTGTGGTTCCTCCCGCTGTTCCTGTCCCGCTTCACCTCCGAGAACCTGGCCGGGTTGGCGTTCGTGGCCGCGCGGCCGCTCGCCGAGACCGGCCGCGGCGGCCGGAGATCTGATGTGGACCGGGTCGGGATGCTACGCACGGCCCTCCGGAGGGCAGCGCGCCCCCTCCGACTGCGACGCGCTGCGCGCCCGGGCCCGCGAGCAGCTCGAAGTTTCGTGGCTGATCACGCGGTATGACCTGAGCCAAAGACTGATGGGACGGCCGCCGCATTAGCGGGTACCGACCGACCTTCGCACGCACCACCGCCGACCTGGACGAAACGCAGTGACGATCAGCGAGGCGGCCCGAGCGGACCGGCAACCTCAGAGGGTGCTCGGGGTCTCGCAAGTGACACTGGAGCCGATGGATACGCCGATGATACCTTTCGGCCCCGATTTCCGGTGCCGGGAAGCCAACCTCGCGAGGTCCAGGGCATGAGCTCCTACGCGTTTCTGACGAACACTTTGGTCGATAAGTACGGTGTCCAGGCCCAGGCCATCGGGCCCGAGGCCACGCTCACCGAGCTGGGCCTGGACTCGTTGACCCTTACCGAGCTCCTGTTCGACCTCGAGGACAAGTTCGACGTCGAGATCCCGGAGGACCGCGCGACCTTTCGCACGCTCGGAGAGGCGGCGGCGCTGATCGACGGCCTCGTCCGCTCCAAGCCATCGACCGGATAGTGGCGCGCCGCGTCTTCCTCACCGGACTGGGATTCGTCACCCCGCACGGACGGGATCCCGAGCAGGTGTTCGAGCGGCTGTACCGCGGTGAATCGGCGATCCGTCTGACCAGGACCGGCACGCCGGAGATGGGGGCGGATCATCCGCTGGCCGCCATCGACTTCGAGCCCGGCGACCTCATCCCCAAGATCCAGGCCCTCTTCCAGTCGCGCTCCGCGCAGATGGCGGTCGTGGCCGCGCACGGCGCGCTCGCGTCGGCCGGAATCCCCCGCGAAGGCGACGCGCTGCGCGACGCGGGCGTCTACGTCGGCACGGGAGTCGGGGGCACCGAGGTCATCCAGGAGGCCTACCGGGTCTACTACGAGAAGAGGAGCCGGCGCACCAAGCCGTCGAGCGTTCCGATGGTCATGGCGAACGCCGCCGCGTCGCACATCTCGATGACGTTCGGGATCCGCGGGCCCTCACAGACGTACGCGATCGCGTGCTCATCTTCCGCAGTGTCGATCGGCGAAGCGTTCCGCGCCGTACGCGACGGCTATCTCGACATCGCGCTGGCCGGCGGCACCGAGGCGATCCTCAACGACGGCTCGATGATCGTGTGGGAGCGCGTCGGCGCCCTCGCGAGCCTGCACCCGGACGGGGCGGAAGCCACGAGCCGGCCCTTCGACCTGGGGCGCAGGGGGTTCGTGCTCGGCGAGGGAAGCGTCATGCTCGTCATCGAGAGCGAAGAGCGGGCGGCGGCGCGCGGAGCGACTCCGATCGCCGAGATCGTCGGCTACGGCGCGTCCAGCGACGCCCACAACCTCCTCGAGCCGCTCGCCGACGGTCAGCGGCTCGCCATGCTGGGCGCGCTCCGCGACGCGGGGATCGAACGAGAGCAGGTGGGATACGTGAACGCGCACGCCACCGGGACGCCCACGGGCGACGCGGTCGAAATAGAAGCGATCAAGGAAGCGTTCGGCGAGCATGCCCAGAGCCTCGCGATCAGCTCCACCAAGTCGATGCACGGCCATCTGGTCGGCGCCACGGGCGCGCTCGAGTGCGCGATCACCGCGCTCGCCCTGAAACAGCGGCGCATCCCGCCGACCGCGAACCTCACCGATCCCGACCCGGCGTGCGACCTCGACTGCGTTCCGCTGGTCGGCCGGGAGGCACCCTCGCTCGAGGTCGCCATCTCGAACTCGTTCGCGTTCGGCGGCTCGAACGCGACGCTGGTGCTGAAGCGGGCTTGAGCCAGCGGAGCTACTTCTGCGTGGATGCCCCCGCGTTGGCGACCTGGGTGTCCTGAGCCGCCGTGGCACCGGAGACGCCCACCGCACCGACCACCTTCCCGCCGACCACGATCGGCACGCCGCCGCCCACCGCGATCAGACCGGGGAACGAGAGCAGACGGAGGCCATCTCCGCCCGCCGCGAGGCCAGTCTGGAACGCGTCGGTCGGCCGCTTGAACATCACGGACGAGACGCCCTTCCCGATCGCGAGATCCACGCTGCCCGTCTGCGTGCCGTCGATCTTCTCGAAGTAGACGAGATCCCCGGCAATGTCCACGATGGCAACCGCCATCGTCCAGTTGTTCTTGCGGGCCTCGGCGATGGACGCGGCGGCTACGCTCTTGGCGGTCGCGAGGTCGATCGGCGCGCCATATGGGTTGGGCATCTGTGCGGCGGCACCGGGTGCGTACGAGAGGGCTCCGGCCACCAGCAGGGTCGCGACGACGAATGAACGCTTCGACATGCTCACTCCTATGGTTCTTGCGAGATCCGACAGAGACGTCGGGCCAAGGTAGCGACCCGTCGCCGCTCGGGAAAATCCATTCTCAACCGATCCGGTGATTGGAAAGATCCTCGATCACCTTCAGCAACCCGGAGTGGTCTTCCCCACCCCAGCCCTTCCGCTTCATCTCCTGGAAGAGCTCCTCCACCAGCGCGGAGACCGGCATCGCGACACCGGACTCGCGCGCGGCGGCGAGGGCGATCCCCAGATCCTTGGCGTGCAGCTCGGCACGGAACCCAGGCTCGAAGACGTGCGTCAGATATTTCGCGCGCTTGAACTCCATGATCCGATTCCCGGCGAGGCCGCTGCCCAGCACGTCGAGGATCGCCTGAGGGCTCACGCCGCCCCTCGAGCCGAGCACGAGAGCCTCGGCGATGCCGGCCATCGTGATTCCGACCAAGACCTGGTTGGCCGCCTTGGTCACCTGGCCCGCGCCCGACTCGCCTACGTGGAAGATGTTCTTCCCCATCGCCTCGAAGATGGGCTTCGCGCGCTCGAAGTCCCCCGCCGACCCACCGGCCATGATCGTGAGCGTGCCCTGCGCGGCGCCGATGTCGCCCCCGCTCACCGGCGCGTCCACCATGGAAGCTCCCTTCTCGGCGAGCCGGCCGGCCAGACGGCGCGTCACCACCGGCGAGATCGAGCTCATGTCTACCACGAGCGACCCGCGGCGGATCGTCTCGAGCAGGCCGCGCGGCCCCTCCACCACGAGCTCGACGTCGGGAGAGTCGGGGAGCATCGTGATCACGACGTCGCTCTTCTCGGCGACCTCCCGCGGGCTGCCCACCGCGACCGCTCCCTCGCCCGCGAGCTCCTCGGCCTTCGCCGCGGTGCGGTTGTGCACCACGAGCGGGTATCCGGCGCGCAGGAGATTCCGCGCCATCGACTTGCCCATGATGCCCAGGCCGATGAACCCCACCCGGTCAGCCACGCCCACCTCCCGGCGTGATGCCAAGCGATTCCACCGGCATGTCGGCGCCCCGCGCCTCGAGCGGCAGCCAGGCGAGGCTCGCTTCGGTGTCGCCCCGCGAGGGCCGGTACTCGAGACCGACGTGTCCGGAGTAGCCCGACCGCTCGAGCTCGCCGAGCACCGAGCCGAAGGGGACCCGGCCCGTGCCCGGCTCGCCGCGGCCGGGGAAGTCGGCGATCTGCACGTGGCCGATCCCGCCCAGATGTGCTCGCAGCGTGGCGCTCAGATCCTCGCCCGACACGCTCATGTGATAGAGGTCGCACTGCAGGCGCACGTTCGCGCGGTCTACCGACCGGACGAAATCCACGGCGTCCCGCGTCGAGCGCAGCAGGTAGGGACCGTTCTCGACCCGGTTGATCATCTCGATCAGCACCCCGGCGCCGGCGCGCACCGCCTCGTCCGCGGCCCACGCCACGTTCTTCCGCGCGCGCTCGAGCTGCTCCTCGCGGCCATCCGGAGAACTCTCCAACCCGACGAGCGCGTTCAGCCACTTGCAACCCAGCCGACCCGCCAGGTCGAGGGCCACCGGAACGTTCGCCCGGAACCGTCCGTCCCGCTGCGGATCGCTCAGCACCCCGCGGTCGCCGGCGGGCATGTCGCCCGCGTCGAAGTTGAGCACCACGACGTCGAGCGACGAAGCGAGAGCGGCCCGCGCCACCCGGTCGAGATCCTCGCCGGCCGGCCACCACATCTCGACCGCGGTGAAGCCCGCGCTCCGGGCGCGCGCGAAGCGCTCGACGAACGGAGCGTCGGTGAACAGCATCGAGAGGTTGGCGGAGAACCGCATGGGGGCAACACTACGGGACCGGGTCGGACGAGGCAAAGGCAGACGGATCGACGTGTCGGTGTTGCCTGGTCCTGGGGGTCTGGTCACATTCGCGGGATGCTCAATCGTGCCCTCACGGAGCGCATCAGCGACTCTTCGTTCGTCGTCGTAGGTGGGTAGGAAGTCCAGGCTCCGGAAGGAGGAGCAGGATCCCGCGGCGAAGCGGGGACCCACCGCTCCCCCTTCGCTCGGGACCGCGCTCTGGCTCGCGTTCGCCGTGTCCGGCGTCGCGGGGCTCATCTACGAGCTGACCTGGACCCGCTACCTCGCGCTCCTCGTCGGCCACTCCGCTTTCGCGCAGGTGCTCGTGCTGGCCGTCTACCTGGGCGGCACCGCGATCGGATCGCTGCTGGTCGCCGAGCAATCGCGCTCGCTGACGCGCCCGCTCCAGGGATACGCCATCGTCGAGATCGCGCTCGGCGTGCTCGGCATCCTCTTCCCTCTGCTATACCGGGCGGGAGCCGCGCTCCTCTACAGGGGAATCCTCCCCGCCCTGGGTGAAGGTTCGGGTGGCGGCATCGCGACCTGGTCGGTCGCGGTGCTGTTGATCCTCCCGCAGGCCATCCTGCTCGGCGCGACCTTCCCGCTCATGGCGGCCGGCGTGTTGCGCCGCCTGCCGTCGGTACCGGGACGATCGGTCGCCAACATCTATCTACTGAATACGCTGGGCGGCGCGCTGGGCGTGCTGATCGGGGGGTTCGCGCTGGTGCCCACGGTCGGGCTGCCCGGTGCCGCAGCCGTCGCGGGCGCCCTCAACATGACCGCCGCGTGGCTCGCCTGGCGCAACTCGGGCGTGCCCGCGCAGCCGCCCGGCGTGGTGGCGCGCGCGACGACGGGGATCGGCTCGGCGGTCGAGGCCTCCGTACCCCT
>CAMCNM010000162.1 GCA_945876015.1 Gemmatimonas phototrophica | reverse complement strand
AGCGCGTCCCCGCCGAGCGGAACCCTCACCCCTCCGCTCGCCGCGATGGGGTTGCGGAAGAGCTACCTGGGCGGGGACGGCAGCGAGATCCACGTCCTCGCCGGTGTGGATCTGCGCATCGAGCCGGGCGAGGCGGTCGCGATCATCGGGGCCTCGGGGGCGGGCAAGTCCACGCTCCTGCACCTGCTCGGCGCGCTCGACCATCCGACGTCGGGCACCGTGTTGGTGGAGGGGAGCCCGGTGTCCGGCCTCGACGAGGAAGCGCTCGCCAAGGTCCGCAACCGGCACATCGGATTCGTCTTCCAGTTCCATCACCTGCTCCGCGAGTTCACCGCGCTCGAGAACGTGCTGATGCCGGCCCTCATCGCCGGAACTCCGATGGCCGCCGCGGAGGAGCGCGCCCGCCATCTGCTAGGCGCCGTCGGCCTGCAGGACCGGGTCACCCACAAGCCGTGGCAGCTGTCGGGGGGCGAGCAGCAGAGGGTCGCCGTGGCGCGGGCGCTCGTGAACGAGCCGCTGGTCCTGCTCGCCGACGAGCCGTCGGGCAACCTGGACAATCACGCCGCGGGGAAGCTGCACGACCTGCTCTTCGAGCTCAGGCGCGACCAGGAGCTCGCGATGGTGCTGGTCACCCACAACCTGGAGCTGGCGGACCGGGCGGACCGGATTCTCCGCCTGGACGACGGAAGGCTCCTCCCCACGGATCGCGGGTAGGGAGGGCCGGACTCCAGTGGACGAGGAATGCGATGGTCTGTGAGATCTGCGGGCAGCGCGACAGCGTCACCAAGCTCACCGAGGTCATCAACAACCAGGTGACCGTCCGCAACCTTTGTGAGCAGTGCGCGGCCGAGAAGGGCGTCGAGAACGAGGAGGGGCCGGTCAACTTCCCCCTGAGCGAGTTCCTGGCTCAGATGGGCGAGGCGCCCGAGCCCCACACCTCGAGCGAAGCGACGTGCGGATTCTGCGGGCTCGCGTTCGCCGCCTTCCGCGAGACCGGCCGCCTCGGCTGCCCGCACTGCTACGCGACGTTCGAGACCCACCTGCGCGGCCTCCTGCGGCGGATCCACGGCGGCACGCAGCACGTCGGAAAGGTGTATCTCCCTCTGGATCCCACCGCGCCCGAACGGGCCAAACGCCTGGAAGGTCTCCGGCGCCGCCTGCGGCGTGCGGTGGATTCCGAGGATTTCGAGCGCGCCGCGGAAATCCGCGACCTGATCCGGTCGCTCGAGCCAACCTGAAGCGAAGGGAGTCGGACCCGAGATGAAGGCGCGCGATCCGATTGAGGACCTGACGGCGGTCCCCGACTTCGGGCTGGGCTGGCTCGACGCGAGCGGCGATCATACCGACATGGTGCTCTCCACCCGGGTGAGGCTCGCGCGCAACCTCCAGGGCCACGCGTTCGGTCCGCGCGCCCGCGTCAACGACCGGGAAGCCGTTCTCGAGCAGGTCCGGGAAGCCAAAGGCAGGGTGGGTCCGCTGGGCGGGTCCACGGTCGTGAACCTCTCGTCCCTCGACACCCGCTCCCGGCGAATCCTCCACGAGCGTCGGCTCATCTCGCGCGAACTCCTGGGCGACCAATCCGGGCCGGCGCGCGGCACCGCCGTGGTCCTGTCGGGCAAGCAGCCGCTCTCGGTCATGGTCAACGAGGAGGACCACCTCCGCCTCCAGAGCCTGGTGGCGGGGCTCAGGCTGCAGGAGGCGTGGAGCCTGGTGGACCGCCTGGACGAGGAGCTCGGCCAGCAGGTTCCGTACGCCTTCCACCACGAGTTCGGCTTCCTTACGAGCTGCCCGACCAACGTGGGCACGGGCGTCCGGGCCAGCGTGCTCATGCACCTGCCGGGGCTCGTCCTCACCAAGGAGATCGGCAAGGTTCTCCAGGGCCTCACCCAGGTGGGGCTGACCTTCCGGGGTCTGTACGGTGAGGGCTCGGAGGTGGTCGGTAACTTCTTCCAGGTCTCGAACCAGGCCACCCTGGGGAAGAGCGAGGAGGACCTGGTAGACCACCTGGACCAGATGGTACGCCGGGTGATCCAGTTCGAAACCCACGCCCGCCAGGTCCTCCTCCGGGACGCCCGGGCGGTCACCGAGGACAAGATCTCCAGGGCCTATGGCTTGCTCAGGTACGCCCGAACCCTATCCTTCGAGGAACTGATGAACCTCCTGAGCGGGGTCAGGCTGGGCACAAGCCTGAAACTCCTCCCAGGGCTTCGTGTATACACACTCAATAAATTGATGATCTTCACGCAGCCCGCTCATCTCGAGCAGGCCGCGGGTCGGGACCTCCCTCCCCAAGAAAGCGATGCCCACCGCGCGGCCTATGTGAGGCGCGTGCTGGCAACCGAAGGAGATGTCGATCCGGACAACTTCCGGGACGACGTGGCCGGAGACCTCCAGTAGGACACCTGGAACCAGAGCATGAACTACAACTTCACAGACCGGGTGCGAAAAGTCCTGGCGATGGCCAGGGAAGAGGCGATCCGCCTCCAACACGACTATGTCGGCACCGAGCACATCCTCCTGGGCCTCATCCGTGAGGGCGAGGGGGTAGCCGCCGCCGTTCTCGCCAACCTAAACGTGGATCTCGACCAGATCCACGAGCGGGTCGAGGAGTCGGTGCGCAAAGGCAGGGCGACGATCGCGCTGGGCGAGCTGCCCTATACGTCGCGCGCCAAGAAGGTGCTCGAGTTCGCGATGGCCGAGGCCCGCGACTTCAATCATTCCTACGTGGGCACCGAGCACCTGCTGCTCGGTCTCCTCCGGGAAGAGAAGGGGATCGCGGCCCAGGTGCTCAACTCCCTCGGGGTTACCCTCGAGGAGGCGCGCGCCGAGACGCTCAAGGTGCTCGGTTCGGACGTGAATCCGTCCGAGCCCGCGGGCATCGGCGGCGGTCAGCCGCCGCAGCCGGGTCAGAAGGGCGAGAAGAAGTCGAAGACGCCCGCGCTCGACCACTTCTGCCGCGATCTGACCGAGCTGGCCCGTCAGAACAAGCTCGATCCGACCATCGGACGCGCCTCGGAGATCGAGCGCGTCATCGAGATCCTCTGCCGGCGCAAAAAGAACAATCCGGTCCTGATCGGCGAGCCCGGCGTGGGGAAGACCGCGATCGTCGAAGGGCTGGCCCAGCTCATCTCCAAGGGCGAAGTCACGGATGCGCTCAAGGGTCACCGCGTGCTCGCGCTCGACATGGCGGCGGTGATCGCGGGCACCAAGTACCGCGGCCAGTTCGAGGAGCGCCTCAAGACCGTGATGAACGAGATCCAGCAGAACCAGAACGTGATCCTGTTCATCGACGAGCTGCACACGCTGGTCGGCGCGGGCGCGGCGGAGGGGGCGATCGACGCCTCCAACATGCTTAAGCCGGCGCTCGCCCGCGGCGAGCTGCAGTGCATCGGCGCTTCGACGCTGAACGAGTACCGGAAGTACATCGAGAAGGACGGAGCCCTCGAGCGGCGCTTCCAGCCCGTCATCGTTGATCCGCCTTCGCCCGAGGAGACGGTCGAGATCCTGAAGGGCCTGCGCATCCACTACGAGGACCACCACCGGGTTGTCATTCCGGACGGATCGCTCGAGCAGGCCGCCAAGCTGTCCGATCGCTACATCACGGACCGCTTCCTGCCCGACAAGGCCATCGACGTGATCGACGAGGCCGGTGCCCGCGCGCGTATCGCGAGCCAGGTGCCGCCTCCCGAGGTCGAGCAGCTGAAGGAGCGGCTCGCCGCGATCAACGAGAGCAAGGAAGGCGCGATCCGCGACCAGGACTTCGAGCGGGCCGCCGAGCTGCGCGATCAGGAGCGCGACCTTCTCCAGCAGATCAAGGAGAAGCAGGATGCGTGGGAGGAGGAGCGGAAGCGCCACCGTCCCGAGATCTCGCAGGACGATGTCGCGTTCATCGTGAGCCGGTGGACCGGCATTCCGGTCACGCGCATCCGTCCGGCGGAGACCGAGCGCCTGGTCAAGATGGAGGACGAGCTCCACCAGCGGGTGGTCGGCCAGCAGGACGCGATCGTGGCGATCAGCCGCGCGATCCGGCGGAGCCGCGCGGGTCTCAAGGATCCCAAGCGCCCGATCGGAAGCTTCATCTTCTCCGGCCCGACCGGAGTGGGTAAGACCGAGCTCGCCCGTGCGCTGGCGGAGTTCCTGTTCGCCGACCGCGAGGCTCTGATCCGCGTCGATATGAGCGAGTACATGGAGAAGTTCTCCGTGTCCCGGCTGATCGGCGCGCCTCCGGGCTACGTGGGCTACGAGGACTCGGGTGCTCTCACCAAGGCGGTGCGGCGGCGCCCGTACTCGGTCGTGCTGCTCGACGAGATCGAGAAGGCGCACCCGGACGTGTTCAACATCCTGCTCCAGGTGCTCGACGAAGGCCACCTGACCGACAACTACGGCCGGGTGATCGACTTCAAGAACACAGTCCTGATCATGACGTCCAATCTCGGCGCCCGGGACATCTCGAAGGGCGGTGGGCTGGGCTTCTACCGGGGCGACGTGAAGACCAGCTACGAGGTGATGCGCGACAAGGTGAAGGAAGAGATCGAGCGCGCGTTCAACCCGGAGTTCCTGAACCGTGTGGACGACATCATCGTCTTCCATCCGCTCACCCGGGAGCAGATCGGCGAGATCGTCCACATCCTGCTCAAGGACGTGAAGGATCGCCTCGCCGAGGAGCACATGACGCTCAAGCTCACCCCGGAGGCGATCGACTTCCTGGTGGGCAAGGGCTACGACGAAAAATTCGGGGCGCGTCCGCTCAAGCGCGCGATCCAGCGTTACCTCGAGGATCTGTTGTCCGAGAAGATCCTGGTGGCCGAGTTCAGCGCCGGCGACGAGATCGAGGTTGGGCTGGTGGAGAGCGGTGACGGCCTCTCACTCCGAGCCGCCTCCCACACCAAGACGTGATGCGAATCCGAAGTCTGACGCCTTCGAAGTGGAGGGTCGCTGCCCTGGCAGTGGCCCTCTGCGTCGTTCTCCCGCCCGTGATGGCGGGAGCCCAGAACGCACCCGGTGTGCCGCAGGGGCCGCCGCCCGATCGTCGGGTCATCGTCGATTCGGTCGAGGTCTACGGCAACTACCGGATTCCGCTCGAGTCCGCGCTCGCGACGTTCGCGATCCGGCCGAACCAGAGCGTCACCTACCGGGAGATCCAGAAGGGCACCAAGGCCCTGATGGCGACCGGGCAGTTCGACGACGTGACGGTCCGCGCGCAGGACACGCAGGGCGACCGCGCGGTCCTCGTGGTCGAGGTCGCGGAGCGCGCATGGCTGAACTCGGTCGTGTTCGAGGGGCTGGAG
>CAMCNM010000161.1 GCA_945876015.1 Gemmatimonas phototrophica | reverse complement strand
GGCGAAAGGCAGGAGCCGCATCCCGTTCGAGGCCGGATCGCTCTCGATCCATTCCATCTCGGCTCAAGCGATCGAATCAGTCCGTATCGAGAAGGGCGAGAAGCATCCGATTCGCCTCCGCATCGACATGACCAACTCGGCAGGAGTCTTTCAGCTCGATCAGCTCTTCCGCGAGAAGCTGAAGGGAAGCGGGATCGAGAAGTACATCGAGGTCGAGGGGAAGATGGAAGGCGAAACGGAGAAGCGGATCTTCCACGAGTTCCGGCTCTAGGGTCGCCGGTGCGAGCATTCTTTCGTGGTGCCCCGACCACCCTCGGCTCGCTCGTGCTCGCAGGCTGCGGCATGTGGAGCGCCGCGGGACCGGGCTGCGGCGTCACCGAGGAAGCGCGCGCCTTTCCACCCGCGCTCACCGAATCCAGCGGGGTCGCGCCGAGCCTGACGCGCGAGGGCGTCTTCTGGACGCACTCCGACGACTCGGGCCCGGGCGTCCTGTGGCGGGTGGACGCGCAGGGCTCCGCGCTGGGAGAGGTACTCCTCGACGGGGTGAAGATCTACGACGCCGAGGACATCGCGTCGGCAGCGTGCGGGGAGGAGAGCTGCCTCTACCTGGGCGACATCGGCGACAACCGCTCCGAGCGCGACACCCTGGTGGTCTATCGCGTGATCGAGCCCGAGCCGACCGTACGCACGGTCACGCCCGATCGCATCCTGATCAAGCTCCCGGACGGTCCGCGCGACGCGGAAGCCATGTTCGTCCTGCCCGGCGAGCAGCTCTTTCTGGTGACGAAGGGGCAGGAGCAGCCGATCAGCGTCTACCGCTATCCAGGTCCGCTGCACCCCGACAGCCTGGTCACGCTCGAGGAGGTGCAGAAGCTGAGCGAGACCGCGCGCGCTCTCCCCCGCCAGGTGACCGGCGCGGCGGCGGCGCCGGACGGATCTGTGGTCGTGGTCCGCACGTACGAGACGCTGCTGTTCTACCGGTGGGACGGCGCGCGGCTGCTACCGCTCGAGAACGGCACGGTCAGCCTGCGCTGGCTACGTGAGTCCCAGGGAGAGGGCGTCGGAATCGGCGCCGACGGGCTGGTCGCACTCACCAGCGAGGGTGGGCCCAACGGCGGACCCGGCACGATCCGCGTGATGCGCTGCCGGATCTGACCTAGGCCATGAGGTTGGTCAGGCCCGCCACGTCGGCGGAGCCGGGGAAGACCCGCTCGGACTGAGCGGCGGTCAGGTCGAAGGTCCCCTCGATCACGGCCTTGAGCACGGCTCGCGTGTCGATCCTCGGGTGGAATCAGCTGATCCTGGGCGGCGTGATCGCTCTCTACTGTGAATACGCGATTCGCGAGCGCGCGGATGGCGCCCGACCCTTCGATGCAGGAGTTGGTCGAGATGGCAGGCATGCCGGCCGATCTGGTCAGCGGCCTCACCACGATCCTGTACGGCGCCGTGCTGGTGATCGTGATTCTCGTGCAGGCGCTGCTCGCACGATATCACTTCGGCGCGAAGGCCAGGATCGAGGCGTTCCGCCAGGAGACGCCACGCTGGATCGTGGAGCTCCTGGCGGGACCCGACCCCTCCAGGAGCTAGGGAACGCCCGAGGTGATGTCGAATCGCGTCGCCGCGACTCCGAACCCCATCAGATAGCTCACGACGGACGAGGCTCGCCTTTCCGGAAGCGGCCCAGCGGACGGAAGGGCAGCAACTGACGCCCTAGGTCCAGACCTGGAAGTAGTCAACGGCCGCGGCGCCGCGATCGTCCGACTCTCCCGGACCCAAGTAGCTCCGCCAGAGGCGCGTCAGCTCCTCGGTGAGCGGCCCGTCTTCCCAGCGTTCCGGCCGTTCGCGCAGCGCTCCGCGTACGGCCGCGTAGCCCAGCTCGATCGCGCGCTCCGGATCGGAGTGACGAATGTGCGTGCGGCATTCGAGCAACGCGCGGGCTACTGCATCGCGCATATGGCGCGCGAACTCGGGTCCGTCGCCCGCGTCCGACGCGGCCGAGCTCCAGTGCTTGAGCGCCTCGTCCTGATGGACTTCGACGAGGAGCGCAACGATCGCGCGAATCCTCTCCCCCAGTGAGCTGCCCTCACCGACGCGCGAGCCGAGGGCGTCATCCCACTCGCCCCGAGCGCGGGTCCAGACGCCCTGCTCGAGATAGGCGAGCAGCTCCTCCTTTCCCGAGAAGCGCGCATAGAACGAGCCGACCGACGTCTTTGCGCGAGCCACGATATCCTGGACAGTCAGGGCTTCGCGGCCCTTCTCGGCCAGGAGGGCAGTGGTCGCGTCGAGGATGCGGGAGAGGGTACGGCGGCTGCGAGCTTGAACGGGGGGTCGTACCGGAGGGGACTGGGTTGCCATCATCCTCTGGGATCGGCCGTGGTATGGTGAATCAGAATATCAATTCTGTACTACGATGCAAAACGAGGCTCCTGGGCGCAAGCAGCCCCAGATATGGGAGGGCCTATGAAAGGGCTGATCTCTCCGATCGGGGGCAGGAAAGGAGACCTAAAGCCCCCCTTTCCACGTCCGAGCTCACTGAGGCGCGGGCGCGGCCTCGGGCATGTTGATCTCGACCTTGGGCGCTTCCGGCTGTGGAACGTTCAGCTGGATATCCGGGCCACTGTCCGTGCTCCCGGATTGGAAGCCACCCGAAAACCAGATGAAGCCCGCGACAAGCATGATCACCACGACAATCAGGACCGCGTAGAGCCCGCCATTGCCACTGTCCGTCTGAACGACAGTGGTTTCGGTGGGCCGATCGTAGTCGGCCATATCGATCTCCATCTCAAGGTCCCGACGAGCCGGCGGACCCTCGTCCACAACTCCCGTCGGGCGCACATGACAAGGAACGCGGCCCGCCTCAAACAAACGGCCAAGTAGCGCGGCTTTCCCGCTGTTCCGACGGGTGTAGGGGACAAGGGGTGTGCCAGGGAGGGGCTAACGATGATAGAACGCTGATACCCCCTCCCTATCCTCGAGCCACCCCTCCTCACCTCAACCGGAGATCTTGATGGAACCGCCCGCAATTTCCCTCTTTGCACCGCCGTATCACACCCTCGATGCCGTCCCAGACCTAGGAGCGCTGCACGGAGGGTGGTCGGGCCTACCGGGAATCTCCGTCCTTTGGAGCCTGGAAGCAGGGGACTGGGGAAGATGCTTCGAACAGGTGCGGAAGAGACCGGGGGGAGTGGCGCTAGTGGTAATGCTCCCTCGGGCGGAGGATGTGGCGCAAGATCGCGAGGTGCTGCGAGTAGTTGAACAGTGTCGGCCCCAGAGCATTCTGCCCTCTCACCCCGAAGCGAGCCCCAGTGACTTACGTTCGCTTCTGTGTCGCACACCAGAGGATCTCGCCATCGCGGTGACCGACTATCTAGCGTGGCGCGGCGTCGTCCTAGATGGAGATACTCGTCGCCTGGTGCGGCGGACGATCGATCTGGCCGGTGAAATTCGCAGCGTCACCGCCCTGGCACGGTCGCTCTACGTTTCTCGAAGGGCATTGGGTCGCCGATTCCTGACCAAAGGCCTTCCCGTACCATCGCACTGGCTGCACTTCGGACGAGTGCTCCGCGCCGTGCTCCGCCTCCCATCATCCGAGGACACGCTATTTAGTATTGCCTGCGACCTCGGATACCCCGATGGCTTTGCCCTCAGTAACCAAATGCAAATGCAAAGGCTTACGGGAATTCGCCCGACGGCGGCTCGGGAGTGCCTTGGTTGGGAGTGGGTTGTGGAAATGTGGCTGAGGAAGGAGGCGGAAGAAGGGGGGTTTTGCCCCAATTCCCGTCCCGCGAGGAAATCGGACACCCAGGAGTTGCCACCCCAGACTCGGGCGGAACGTGGCTGGCGCAGTCAGGCCGATAGGAAGCCAATCAGCTAGGGCGTTCTGCTTGCTAGTGACTAGCCGAGTTCACACATTCGTCCCCCCCCCAGCAAACCGTCATCATCAAGCGACATGTCCCTTCCCGGCCGGCTGGAAGTATTTGATGTGGCCCTGTTCGGGGGACCCTCTCTCCGACGCGAACCCGAGGAAGTCCCGCTCTCGCCATACCAAGGAGCGGCCTTGGGAATCGTCCTGGGGCATGGCAGAGAAGGGGTCCTGCGGTCACGTATCGTGTGGTCGCTATGGGAAGCCGAGGACGGTGGACCTGAACGCCACCGGTTCAGCCAGCTCCTCTATGCGACCGCACAAAAGATTGGGGCCGACGATCTCTTCCTGTACGAGGGTGATCGGATCAAACCCAATCTTTCGCGACTAAACTCTGACCTCGAACTTCTTGAGGCTCTCGTCCGGAAGGACCGCAACAAGGACGCCGCTGCGTTGGTTGAGCGAGGATTTCTTTCGCGGTTGGTGAGCCCGATTTCACGAGCATTCGACGATTGGAAGGATGCGCGAACGCTTTCGCTCCGAAACCGGGTTCGAGACGCCGCGGCATCCTCATGGTCCGCAGCGGAAGGGTCGGGCGATTGGACCGTAGCCTGCGACGCCGCTGAAGCTTTGCTCGCTCTCGATCCGGATAGTGAGTCATGTCTCCGCCGCGTGATGAAGGCTAGAACGCTAGCTGGCAATCCGGCGGGTGCAGAGGCGGCGCATCGAGCATGGTTGGAAAGGCAGGGGTTGGGGGGGCGCCCAATCGACGCTCTTGTCACGGTCACGGCAGACGCGGCTCGCTCCCACGCAGGGCGGGAGAACGAGTCGATTCAGGCCTTTGAGGACCCGCAATTCGTAGGCAGAAGGGAGGAGATGCGGCGACTGCTATCTAGTCTCAGGCAGACAACAGCGGATTCTATTTCCCCGATTCTTGTAACCGGGGAGGCGGGCATTGGAAAGACACGATTGCTCAATGAGGTCTGTCGCGTTGCGGTGTCGGGGGGGGTCACCGTGCTTCATTCCCGTTGCAGCCCGTTGGAGCAACAGATTCCCCTCAACTCTCTCTTGGATGCCCTGCAGGGAAGCGCTGTGACTTCCGCTGTCGCTCGTATTGAGGAACCTTGGCGAGGCGTGATTCAGGATATCCTTCCCCTCCCAAAGCCAACCATGGTCGAGACGTCGTATGTCGATCCAAGCGCCGTCTCGAGAAGGCTTTTCGAAGCAATTCGTCGATTGCTACAAGAAGTTGCTAGAGAACCAGCGGTTCTCTGGATCGACGACTTTCAGTGGGCTGACCACACGACAACAGAAGTGGCTCCGCTTTTCTGTACAGCGAAACAGGTCGGGATAAGTGGAAGGCGGGCGGTCATGCGGCCGCGGCAAGCGGCAGCGGGAAGAAGTATGCCTGGTCTGGGGTCTGATCGGCGAGACTGG
>CAMCNM010000160.1 GCA_945876015.1 Gemmatimonas phototrophica | reverse complement strand
GGGACCACGGGCGCTGCCTTCTGTGCGCCCTGCCCGATCTGGAGCCGGGCTTCGAGGGCCGCGTGTTGGACCGGGACGAGCACTTCGTCGCCGTCGTGCCGTGGGCGGCCGAGAGCGCTTTCGAAGTGTGGCTGATCCCGCAGTGCCATCAAGCCAAGTTCGGGGAGTGTCTGCCCGAGGAGCGGAAGGCGCTGGCGCGACACCTGAGCGGCGTCCTGCGCCGGTATCGCGACTACGCCGCGGATCCCGCGTACAACCTGATCCTGCATTCAGCGCCACGCGGCCGCAGCGCGTCGCGGGCGCACCATTGGTTCATCCAGCTTCGACCCCGCATCCACCGCACGGCCGGCTTCGAGCTCGCGACGGGAGTGCACATCAACCCGTCCCTTCCCGAGGCGGACGCCAACACGCTCAGAGGTTAGGGCAGGCCGCTTCGGTGACCGATCCCTACGGGCGCCCTGCGCTCGAAAGGGATCGCTTGCCGCCGCACCCGCGCGCGTGCTCCTGCTCGACTTCGATGGGACGCTCGCGCCGTATCACGTCGAGCGTGACCGGACTCAGCCGTACGATGGCGTGCGCGACGCTCTGAAGGCGATCCTGTCATCCCACCACACCCGCGTCGTCGTCATCTCGGGCCGCGAGGTGACGAACCTGCGCAGGCTGCTCGGGGTCGAGCCCCCTCCGGAGCTTTGGGGAACACACGGATGGGAGCGCTTGGAGCGCGGCTGCCCCCATCGCCTACGCACGGTGCCGGCGGCTGCCGCGGCGGCATTGAAGCGTGCCGCACCGGTGCTCGTCGAGCTCGATCTGGGCGACCGGATCGAGACCAAGCCTGCGTCTCTCGCAGTCCATCTGCGGGGGCTGCCCGTGCCCGACGCGGAGCGCATCCTCGCGGCGCTGCACGATGCCTGGGAGGCGCTGGCGCCCGAGGGAGTAGAGATCCTCCCGTTCGACGGGGGGGGGTCGAGCTGCGCGTGCAGGGTTGGAACAAGGGGGACGCGGTGCGCGCCGTGCTCGCCGACGAGCCCCGCGGCACCGCGGTGGCCTACCTGGGCGACGACGCGAGCGACGAGGACGCGCTCCGGGCGCTCTCCGAGCTCGGGGCGGCGGGCCGCGTGAGGGCGCTGACGGTGATGGTGCGCGGTGAGCCCCGGGAGAGCCTGGCGACGACGCGCCTTCGGCCGCCGGACGAGATGCTCGACTTCCTGATCAGGTGGCGGCAGGCGGCCCGCTGAAGTCTACGCTCAACCCTCGAGCGAAATCGCGCCTCTCCACTCGAACGGCTTCCGCCGTTCTCCCCGCTTGATCAGCTCCTTCGCGTCCTTGAGCTTTCGCTGCACGTTCCAGAGGACGATGCCCCGCACGCGGCCGCCGTCCAGGTAGTAGAGGACACCTTTCTTCCCCGGCTCCACCCAGTCCTCGACCACCTCGTGGGTGGGGTCGAGCACACCGACCGCCTCGTACCCGAGGTCGAACAGGTCCGAGTAGAAGAACGGCAGGTGATCGAACTCGATCGTCTCGCCGGCCATCGCGCGGCCGGCCATCTCCCCCGTGGTGTTCGCCTGGTCCTCGTGCTCGGCGCGCTGCCTCCGACCGAGCGTGGGGGACCACACCGAGGCGACGTCGCCGGCGGCCCAGATCGCTGGGTGCGCGGTGCGCAGGCTCCCGTCCACCACGATCCCGTCCTGGACCTCGAGCGCGACCGACTCCGCGAGGCTGGTCGAGGGGACGATCCCGATCCCCGCCACCACCACATCCACCCGGATCGTCTCGTCCTCGCCGTTCGGTCCCACCACGGCGAGGGCCATGCGATCTCCGCTGCGCCGCACCATCGCCACCTTGGTGCGCTCGCGCACGTCAACGCCGCGCGCGCGGTAGTAGTCGTTCAGGAATCGTGCGTGTCCCGCGGGGAACACGCGCGCTCCGATCCCGTCCTCGGGGAAGAGCATGACCACTTCCTTGCCGTTCATCGCGAGCGCGGCGGCCAGCTCCGATCCCACGAAGCCGCCCCCGATGATGGCGAAACGCTTCTTGGTCGCGGCCGCCTCGCGCACGCGCAGGTAGTCGCGCCACGTCCGGTAGTGGATGACCTGAGGGGGCGCGCCGGGGAGGATGCGAGGGCTCCCGCCGGTGGCGAGCAGGAGCTTCTCCCAGGTATGGATAGTGCCCTTGTCGTCGATCGCGCTCCGCTCGTCGCCGTCCAGCCGGATGACGCGCCGTCCCAACAGCAGGGCGACGCCGAGGTCCTCCGTCCCGCGCCAGATGCGGTCGGCCTCCGTGTCCTTCCAGAGCCCCTTGGTGAGGGGAGGACGGTCGTAGGGCGGGTCGGGCTCGGCAGAGATGAGTCCGATCGAGCCGTCCGGATCCACCGCGCGGATGCCGCGAACCGCGGCATCGCCTGCCATCCCGCCGCCCACGATGAGGTAGCGGTGATGGGGCATCGGCTAGCCTACTTCTCCAGTGTGGCGTCGAGCGTGATCGGCACCGACGCGAGCGCCTTGGACACCGGGCACCCCGCCTTGGCCGCTTCCGCCTTCTCGCGGAAGGTCGCCTCGTCCACGCCGGGCACGTTCGCGCGGCACACGAGCTCGATCTTGGTGATCGAGAACCCCGCCTCGCCCTTTTCGATGTGCACCTTGGCCGTCGTCTGCACGCTGGTTGGCGTGTGACCTGCCTTCGCGAGCTGGTTCGAGAACGCCATCGAGAAGCAGCCGGCGTGAGCCGCCGCGATCAGCTCCTCGGGGTTGGTGCCCTTCGCTTCCTCGAAGCGCGACCCGGCCGAGTATGTGCCGTCGAAGCTTCCCGTCTCCGTCTTCATCCGTCCGGATCCCTTCGGCAGATCTCCCTTCCACTCGGCTTCCGCGGTGCGCACGGGCATGGGTTCGCTCTCCTTGAGTCGATCGATCGGATCGATGCGTCGGGTCCATCGATGGGATTGGTGCCTACCCGCCCCAAGGTGGATCGGTTTCCACCGCGGCATGAGGCCGTGCGGGGGAGCGGGGCTGGAAGTTGGATGGCGCGGCGCGTGCTAGAAGGTGCTGAGCAGCACGGGAGGGCCGTTCTCGGCTTCTGGGGTAGCATGGCTGCCGAGGCGGAATCGCCTTAATTTTGACGGGGGATGAGGGGAGACTTGGGCGCCTTTTCCCGGGGGATCTCCCGGGTCCCGGCGGGTTGTTTCGCCGCCCCGCAGACACAACCTGATGCACGCGAGGAGCACTGAATGGCGGAGGTCCTGGCCCGCCCTGTTGTGGGATCGCTCCGTGGGCTCGGTAGAGCGGCTACGCTCGTCGCCGAGCACGCGGGCGCGATAGGCCAGCTGTCCTGGTCCATCATCGTGACCCTGGTGCGTGGCAGGGTCGCGTGGCGGGACATCGTTCAGCAGATGTACGTGATCGGCTTCCAGAGCCTCCCGATCGCTCTGGTGACCGCTTCGCTCGCCGGGATCGTTACCAGCCAGCAGGGAGGCTATCAGTTCACCGGGAGCGTGCCGCTCTACGTGCTCGGCAGCGTCGTGGTCGAGTCCATGATCCTCGAGATGGGCCCGGTGCTCACCGCGATCGTGCTGGTGGGCCGTGTCGGCGCCCGCATCACCGCGGAGCTCGGCACCATGGTCGTCACCGAGCAGATCGACGCGTATCAGTCGTTGGGCCGGGATTCGATCGCCATCCTGGTCGCGCCCCGTGTGGTCGCCGGGATCATCGTCATGCCGCTGCTGGTGGGCCTCGCGGACGCGGACGGCATCCTGGTCGGGATGTTCGCCGCCAAGCTGACCACCGGGCTCGGCTACGAATCGTTCCTCTACGGCGCGCGCCTCTTCTGGCACTCGTGGGACCTGGTCTACTCCTTGACCAAGGCGCTCGCGTTCGGGCTCGCGATCCCTCTCATCTCGTGCCACATGGGTCTCCGGACCGGCGGTGGTGCGGCGGGCGTCGGCCGGCAGACCACCGCGTCGGTCATGTTCATGACCCTCACGGTGCTGATCCTGGACGCGCTCTTCCCGCCCCTCATGTTGCAATGAGCGACCAGGGCGGGAGCGAGCCGATCATCCAGTACTGCGGGATCCACAAGGCGTTCGACGTGCCGGTTCTGCGCGGTGTGGATCTCTCGGTGGGAGAGGGTGAGATGTTCGCGCTGTTCGGTCCCTCCGGGACCGGAAAGAGCGTGCTGCTCAAGACCACGATGGGGCTGATCCAGCCGGACCAGGGAGACGTGCGGGTGGCGGGGGAGTCCGTGTTCTACGGCGGACCCAAGGCGCTGAGTGCCATCCGGAAGCTGGCCGGCTACGTCTTCCAGAACGCCGCGCTGTTCGACTCGTTGAACGTGCTCGACAACGTGCTGATGGGACTTCCCGAGGACGAGCTCTATGCGCTTTCCCGCTCGGAGGCGGCGCGCAAGGCCTGGAACGCGCTGGAGCTGGTCAACCTCGACCCGGAGCTGGTGTTCGCGAAGCTTCCGGCCGAGCTGTCGGGGGGCATGAAGAAGCGCGTGGGGATCGCGCGCGCCATCGTGGGACGGCCGCGCATCCTGCTCTGGGACGAGCCGACCACCGGTCTCGACCCCGTGAACACCGCCGCGGTCGAGCGGCTGATCATGAGGCTCTCGAGGGAGCTGGAGACCACGTCGTTGATCGTGACGCACGACATCGAGGGCGGTCTGGCCATGTGCGACCGCGTTGCCATGTTGGAGGGAGGCCGGATACGCTTTTCCGGCTCTCCGTCGCAGTTCCGGGCCAGCCCGGATCCTGTCGTACAAGCGTTCGTCGATCGGGCCGCCGCGGAAGCGCAGCTCGATCTGGCCGGCGAACCCAGCGGGGTGTCATGAACGAGAGAATACAGGGCTCGAAGGGCCCTACCGATGAGGAGCTCCGGGTCGCGGTCCCGAAGGACAAGGGCGGGAAAGAGCTGCGCGTGGGGATCTTCGTCCTCGCAGGCCTGATCGGCACGCTGGCCGCGCTCTTCCTGCTCAGCGATCCGGCCGCGATGCGGGGGCGCTACACGTTGGTGACCCAGATGCCCAACGCGGGCGGCATCCGAAAGGGCGATCCGGTGCTCATGCACGGCGTCAACATCGGGCGGATCCGCCGCTTCTCGATGAACGAGACGGGATTGGTGGACATCGACATGGAGATCGAGGGGGAGTGGCGCCTTCCCGACGATTCCCGCACGCGGCTCGCGGGCGCCGGCCTCCTGGGCGGTCAGACCATGGAGATCCTCCGGGGCGTCTCGACGGTTGTCGCGGAGCCAATGGACACGATCCCGAGCGCGGAGACCACCGGCGGCATGCTCGAGACGGCCGAAGAGGTGGGCAATACCGCGAAC
>CAMCNM010000159.1 GCA_945876015.1 Gemmatimonas phototrophica | reverse complement strand
GTGAACGACCAGAATTTCCAGGAGCTCACGCGCATCTTCGGGATCCGCATCGTGCTCCGCGGCGACAGCCTCGTCCTTTCGGGCGACGTGGAGGGTGTCGAGCGAGTGGTTCCGGTCGCGCAGCATCTGATCGAGCTGTCCCGCCTGCGCGCCCCGTTCGACGTGAACGACATCTCGCGCTTCGCCGACAGCTTCGAGGCGGGCGGCGGCGAGAGCGCGATGATCGGCGGCGAGGAGATCCGGATCGCGCTGCCCGGCTCGCGCAAGGTGATTTCGCCCAAGACCGACGGGCAGAAGCGCTACCTCGACGCGATCTCCCAGAACGACGTCGTGATCGGGATCGGCCCCGCGGGCACGGGGAAGACCTACCTCGCGGTGGCCAAGGCCATCGACGCGCTCTACAAGAAGCGGGTCAAGCGCATCATCCTGGCGCGTCCGGCGGTCGAGGCCGGAGAGAACCTCGGGTTCCTGCCCGGTGATCTCCAGGAGAAGGTCGATCCCTATCTCCGCCCCCTCTACGACGCGCTCGAGGACATGATGCCGATCGAGCGCGTGCGCCGGGCTCTCGAGGATCGCACCATCGAGATCGCCCCCCTCGCGTACATGCGCGGGCGCACGCTCTCCGACGCGTTCGTCATCCTCGACGAGGCGCAGAATGCCACGACCGCGCAGATGAAGATGTTCCTGACCCGGCTGGGCCTGAACTCGCGCGTGGTGATCACCGGCGACAAGACGCAGATCGACCTGCCCAAGAAGCAGGATTCGGGTCTGCTCCAGGTGGAGCAGATCCTGAAGGGGATCGACGGCATCGCGATCGTCTATCTCGACACGATGGACGTGATCCGCCATCGGCTCGTGAAGGACATCATCCGCGCCTACACCGAGGCCGGTACCGACCCGAACGAGACGTGAACCGAGTTCCGGAACCGAGGAACAACTCGCTCCTAGGCACGCTCTCCCGTCCTCCACGGCGGGCTTGGCCAGACGCGCCCCTCCACCACGGCGCCCGTGTCCTCGTCCTGCTGGTCGTGGCGGCGATCGTCACCGTGCTCTTCCCGCCCAGCGAGCAGATGCGGGCGAACCGCTACGCGCCCGGGACGTCGGTCGAAGAGGACGTCGTCGCGCAGGTCTCGTTCGACGTGCCCAAGACGAGCGCGGAGCTGGAGCGCGACCGCACCGAGGCGCGTGCAGCGGTTCCGCCCACCTTCGACTTCGTCGCGTCCGCGTCCGACACGATGTCCGCCCACCTCACGCGCTTCTTCGCGCGCGTGGACAGCGCGCGGCGGATGGGGGACACGGTCGCGCTCCACGAGGTGCTGCGCGCCAACTCGATCGCGGCTCAGCCCGCCCAGATCTCGCTGCTCGGCGAGGACCGGGTGTTCGACATGGTGCGCCGGACCGCGCTCCAGGCCACGCGCGAAATTCTGCCGCGCGGCGTCGCCGACAACTCCGAGCTACAGAGCATCTTCACCGACAACATCACGGTCCGGCGCTCGGCGGGCGGAGAAGAAGCCGCCGCGTCGGATGCTCCCGAGCGCTCGGTGCGGGTCGGCGAGGTGCTCGCTTCGCGCACGTTCTTCGAGCGGGCGGTCGGACTTCTGCCTTCCGCCGCGAGCCCCGACGCGCAGGAGATCCTGCGCCTCGTGCTCATCCAGTTCATCGAGTACACGTACCGCCTCGACGAGGAGGCGACCGAGCTGGACCGGGACGCCGCCGCGCGGTCGGTATCGGTGAGCAAGGAGCACGTGCTCGCGGGGACCCTGCTCATACGGCCCGCCGAGGTCGTCACTCCCGCGCGCTACGAGCGGCTGGCCGCGTTCGAGGCCGAGCTCCGGAATCAGGGCCGCTTCGAAGAGCCGGCCATCCTGTGGGGTCCGCTGATCGGCGCCGCGCTGCTCAACGTGCTGCTCCTCTCGGTCTTCGGGATGCTCGTTCTGCTCTTCCGGCAGGAGGTGTACGCGAACTTCCGCTGGGTGCTCACGCTGGCGATCCTGTCGCTCGCCTACTTCGCGGCCGCCGCGGTCATCGCCAAGAACGACTTCCCGGCCGAACTCCTGCCCATCTCGTTCATCGCGCTGGTCGCCGCGGTCCTGTGGGACGGTCGCATGGCACTCGTGATGGTGATGGTGCTCTCCGTGCTCACGGTCTCGCAGCCCGCCTTCGGCGGCGTGTCCGTGCTCGCCACCACGCTGGTCGGAGGCTCCGCGGCGGCGCTGTCGGTGCGCGCGGTCCGTAGCCGCGCCCAGACCTGGATCTTCGTCGCGATCATCGCGACCGTCTATGCGGCCGTGATCCTCGCGTTCGCGCTCCTCGGCGCGCGGGAGGCCGACCGCGTCTGGGTCGCGCTGGCGGCGGGCGGCGGGAACGCGATCCTCTCCGCGGTGCTCGCGATGGGGTTCATGCCGGTGTTCGAGCTGTTCACGGGCATCACCACCGATCAGACGTTGCTCGAGTGGGCGGACCCGACGCGCCCGCTGCTGAAGCGGCTCTCGCTCGAGGCGCCCGGGACGTACGCGCACACGATCAACGTGGCGAACCTCGGGGAGTCGGCGTGCAACGTGATCGGAGCGAACGGTCTGCTCTGTCGGGTCGGGCTCTACTACCACGACGTGGGGAAGATGCTCAAGCCCCACTTCTTCGTGGAGAACCAGTCCGACGCCCGGAACCCGCACGACCGTCTCGACCCGTACACGTCGGCTGCGATCGTGAAGGAGCACGTGGTCGAGGGTTACCGTCTCGCGCGCGAGGCCAAGGTGCCGGAGGTGGTTGCTGAGTTCATCCCCCAGCATCACGGCACGCAGCGGATCGGTTTCTTCTACGAGAAGGCGAAGACCGCGTACGGTGAGTCGAACGTGGATCCGGAGGATTACGCTTACCCGGGCCCCAAGCCCCAATCGAAGGAGACCGCGATCGCCATGCTCGCGGACTCGGTCGAGTCGGCGGCCCGCGCGCTCCAGGATCCGACCCCGGAGCGCATCCGCGACCTGATCCGCTCGATCGTCTCCACCAAGATGCAGGGCGGCCAGCTGGACGAGTCGCCGATCACGCTGCGCGAGGTGGCGGAGGTGGAGGAGCAGTTCGTGAAGGTGCTCTCGAGCGTCTATCACCACCGCATCGACTATCCGCAGACGCGCCACCTCACGGTGGCGCCGCCACCCGCCGCTCCGACCGCTCGGCGCTCGGACGAGCGCTGACGGCGGGCTTCGTGGTGGAAGTCGCGATCGATCTCGGACGGTTTCCCCGCGCGCCGGTCTCGCTCCTGGAGCGCGCGGTGCGGGCGGCGCTGGCCTCGGAAGGGGTTGAGGAGGCCGAGATGTCGCTCGCGCTGCTCGACGACCCTGCGATGCGGGCGCTGAACCGCGACCACCTCGGGCACGACGGACCGACCGACGTCCTGGCGTTCGCCCTGCACGGTGTGGGCGAACCGGTGCTAGGAGACGTCTACCTGGGTGCGGCCCAGGCGGGCCGCCAGGCGGCGGATGAGGGGGTGGACGTAAACGAGGAGCTGGTGCGGCTGGCGGTGCACGGCACGCTCCACGTGCTCGGATGGGACCATCCCGATCCCGCGGCCGAGCGCCTGAGGTCCCCGATGTGGCTGCGCCAGGAAGAGATCGTGGCCCAGGTGATGCGCACGGTTTGACCCGGGGCGCGTGCCGGCTCTGTCCCTGTCGGGGCGGGCCGCCCGCTCGCAGATTGCCGACGGACCAGGAATCCTCAGACGCGAGGCTCTCCCTTGCAGACCCGATCCGCTCCACCCCCTTCGGAGCTCACCCCGATCGTGGGCGAGACCGCCTTCTTCGGTCACCCCCGCGGGCTCTCGACACTCTTCTTCACAGAAATGTGGGAGCGCGCCAGCTACTACGGGATGCGGGCCCTCCTGATCCTGTACATGACGGCCGCTACGGCCGGGGCGAACCCCGGGATGGCGATGGACATCGGAACGGCCGCCGCCATCTACGGGCTCTATACGGGGATGGTCTATCTGCTCGCGCTTCCCGGCGGATGGGTCGCGGACAACCTCTGGGGCCAGCGCCGCGCGGTGTTCATCGGCGGCTGCATCATCGCCGCGGGGCACTTCTCGATGGCGGTGGCGACGCCCCAGATGTTCTATCTGGGGTTGATCCTGATCGTGATGGGCACGGGGCTGCTCAAGCCGAACGTCAGCACGATGGTGGGTGAGCTCTATCCGGAGGGAGGTGCGCGGCGGGACGCCGGATTCTCGATCTTCTACATGGGGATCAACACCGGCGCGATCATCGGACCGACCATCACCAGCCTGCTGGGCGAGAAGTACAACTGGCACTGGGGATTCTCGGCCGCCGGCGTCGGGATGGTGCTCGGCCTGATCCAGTACAAGATGGGCGAGCGCTATCTCGGGGGCGCCGGACTCCTGCGCACCCCGGACGCCGCGGACGTGATCGCCCGCAAGTCGCGTCGGTTCTTCGCCGGGTTCGGGGCCGTGGTCGCGTTGGTCGGTGTGTTCGCGTGGCTGGTCGCGACGGGCGTGCTGCCGCTCACGCTCCCGCAGATCGCGGCCGGACTCGGCACCGGCATCCTGGTGCTCGCGATCGGATACTTCGCGTACCTGTTCGCCTTCGGGAATCACACGACCGAGGAGAAGAAGCGTCTCCTCGTGATCTTCTGGCTCTTCCTGCTCGCCGCGGCGTTCTGGTCGGGATTCGAGCAGGCGGGCTCTTCGCTCAACCTGTTCGCGTCGGAGCTGACCAACCGCACCGTGTTCGGCAGGGAGATGCCGGCGGGCTGGCTCCAGAACATCAACCCGATCATGATCGTGCTTCTGGCGCCCGTGGTCGGCTGGTCGTGGGTCTGGCTCGCGCGGCGGAACGCCAATCCCTCGATCCCCATGAAGTTCGCGCTCGGCTTGTTCGGCCTGGCGATCGGCTTCCTGGTGCTCTCGTGGGGTGCGGCCAACGCCAGCGTGGACAACAAGGTGTCGATGTCGTGGCTCGTGGTGACCTACTTCTTCCACACCTGCGGTGAGCTCGCGCTCTCGCCCGTGGGGCTCTCCTCGATCACGAAACTGTCGCCCGCAGGGCGCGTCGGTCAGATGATGGGCGTCTGGTTCGTGGGGGCCTCGCTGGGCAACGTGTTCGCGGGGCTGGTGGCCGGCGGGCTCGAGGACAAGCCGCCTTCGGCGCTCTTCCTCTCGGTGGCGATGATCATCGGCGGCGTCGGGCTGTTCGCGCTTCTCCTCAGCCCGGCGGTGAAGAAGCTGATGGGGCGGATCGACTAGCTCAGAGCAGCGCGGCGGCGAGGAAGCGCGCGGCTTCCTCCTCGGCCCAGAAACGGGGCGACCACGGCGGGCCTTCGACGAAGCCCACGTGGCCGCCCC
>CAMCNM010000158.1 GCA_945876015.1 Gemmatimonas phototrophica | reverse complement strand
CCTTCGCCGCCGGCCGGTCGCTATTCATCGCTCCGTTCGCTCTCCGCAGCCCAGCGTGACGAGACGCGGTTCTGCCACGGGCAGCTAGAGGAAGGCGAGGACGCCCCGACCGCGGCGATCCGGGAGGTACGCGAGGAGACGGGTCTCGTCCTGCTGGAGCTGGGGCCCGAGCTCGGATCGATCGACTGGTACTTCCTTCAGGAGGAGCTGCTGGTCCACAAGTACTGCTCGTTCTTCTTGATGCGCTCCGAGGGAGGCGAGACGATTCCCGAGATCGCGGAGGGGATCACCGAGTGCGAGTGGCTCCCCGTCGAAGAGGCCATGACGCGGGTCACGTACGAGAACGCGCGCGAGATGATCCGCGCTGCGGTCCGCCATCTCGAGGCGAGCGTACCGGGCGACCCGGGGTCACCCGCCGCGCTTTGACGCGAGTGAGCGGGGGATTGCCTCCGTCGCTCGGCTCGGAAGGACATCGCGATCCCGCCGGTCAGCTCCATCACGGTCCCACCTGAGTCGGCCTCGATTCCGTGCAAGGGGCCCTTCGTCCTGGCAGGAAGCGACCCCAAGGGTGGCCTCCGGGGGTATCCACCCGGCGGATCCGGGGTCTTGATCGGCGGGCTTGGGGACCCGGCCCTACCCGGTTAGACTTTGCCCCTCCCCTCACGAAAACGCTCACGCCCCAAGGCGGCGGTTCGATGCAGGAAGACGTCAGGGACATCACGATCATCGGCGGAGGCCCGACCGGCCTGTTCGGCGCCTTCTACGCTGGCGTGCGCCAGGTCAGCTGCCGGATCATCGACTCCCTTCCGGAGCTCGGCGGTCAGCTGACGGCTCTGTATCCGGAAAAGGACATCTACGACGTCGGCGGCATCCCCAAGATCCTCGCCAAGGACCTCGCGCGGGATCTGATCACCCAAGGCACTCAGTTCGGATGTGATGTAGTGCTCGACGAGGATGTACGCTCGGTGGAGCGCGAGGGCGACCTGTTCAAGCTGATCGGGCGCGCGCGCAGCTACCTGACCAGGTCGATCCTGATCGCGGGCGGGAAGGGCGCGTTCGAGCCCCGGCATCTCGAGGTGCCCGGCTATCAGGACCTGCTCCACAACGGCGTCACGTACTTCGTGAAGGATCCCGAGGTCTACCGTGACAAGCGCGTGATCATCGTGGGCGGAGGAGACTCGGCGCTGGACTGGGCGCTTA
Organism: Gemmatimonas phototrophica; assembly: GCA_945876015.1. GTDB lineage: Bacteria > Gemmatimonadota > Gemmatimonadetes > Longimicrobiales > Gaopeijiaceae > UBA2988. The sequence continues at coordinate 4,165 of CAMCNM010000158.1, read as the reverse complement.
TCCTGAAGGACAAGTGCTCGCAGCTCACGCTGATCCATCGTCGGGAAGGATTCCGCGCGCACGAGGCGTCGGTGAAGGCGCTCGCGGCGGCGCAGGAATCGGGACGCATCGTGCTGCACACGTATCACGAGGTGCGCGCGATCCACGGCAACGGCCACGTGGACGGGATCACGATCTACGACAACCGCACCGATGTGGACACGCGCGTGGACGTGGACGCGGTGCTCTGCTTCCTGGGGTTCAAGCCCGACCTCGGCCCGATCAAGAGCTGGGGTCTCGAGCTGAACAAGAACCGCATCCTGGTGAGCCAGCTCATGGAGACCAACATCCCCGGCATCTATGCCGCGGGGGACGTGGTCGAGTATCCGGGGAAGATCGAGCTGATCGCGACCGGCTTCTCCGAGGCGACGATCGCGGTGAACAACGCGGTGCACTACATCAATCCGACCGCGCGCGTGAACCCCGGCCACTCGACGAACCTGGCGATCTTCAAGGACAAATGAGCGTTCACCATAAGGAGCGGGTGGTCATCGTCGGCTCGGGGCCGGCGGCCTGGACGGCCGCCATCTATGCGGCCCGTGCGAACCTGAGCCCGCTCGTCTACGAGGGCGCGGGAAGCCGCACGATGATTCCCGGCGGCCAGCTCATGTTCACGAGCGACGTCGAGAACTATCCGGGCTTCCCCGCGGCGGTGTCGGGGCAGGAGATGATGATGGACTTCCGGAAGCAGGCGGAGCGATTCGGAACGCGCATCATCACGGACGACATCGTGCGGGTGGACTTCAAGGGCCATCCGCGCCGCCTGTTCACCACGGACGGCAGCGAGGTTCACGCCGACGCGGTCATCATCGCGACCGGCGCGAACGCGAAGTGGCTGGGCATCCCGGGTGAGGAGCACCTCGCGCGCAACGGCGGCGGTGTTTCGGCGTGCGCGGTGTGCGACGGCGCGCTCCCGTTCTATCGCAACCGGACGCTTGCCGTGGTGGGCGGCGGCGACACCGCGATGGAGGAAGCTGTCTACCTGACCGCGTTCGCCTCCGAGGTGTTGATCATCCACCGTCGCGACGAGCTGCGTGCGAGCCAGATCATGCAGGACCGGGCGCTCGGGCACCCCAAGATCCGCTTTCTCTGGAACACCATAGTGGACGAGGTGGTGGGCGACGAGGAGATCAAGGCGCTTCGCCTCACGGACCGGATCACCGGAGAGAAGCGCGATCTCGAGGTGGGCGGGCTGTTCGTCGCGATCGGGCACGAGCCGAACACGCAGTTCCTGACCGGAGCGGTCGAGCTGGAGCCCACCGGCTACATCAAGATGCCGATGGGGTGGCGGACGCAGACGTCGGTGCCGGGCGTGTTCGCCGCGGGCGACGTGATGGACTCGTACTACCGGCAGGCCGTCACCGCGGCGGGTACGGGCTGCATGGCCGCGCTCGAAGCCGAGCGCTGGCTCGCGCACGGCGGAAGCGGGAGCCACTAGGTTCCACGCGGGGCCGCTTCAGATGCCCAGCCCGGCCGTGTCGGGCGTAGGCGGCGTGACCTCCGGGCTGGCGCCGACCGCAGGCAGACGCACCGTGTCGCTCGGAGCCGGTTGGCCGTAGCGCCCCTCGCGGAAGGCGCGGTCCAGGCTGTCGATCTGGGCGCGCCGCTGCGCTTCGGATTCGCGCTGGTCGATCCCCGAATCGTTGTAGAAGATCGTCCGGCCCGAACTCACTCCGTCCCTCGAATCGGGAAAGACAGCGGCGTAGGGCGATTGGTAGTAGCCGGACGTGTCCTGCTCCATCCCGCGATACTCCCACTCTCCGTAGTCGTTCATGAACCAGCCCCCGCTCCAGATCGGGCAGTCCGACAGCGGCTCCGTTCCCGTCAGGAAGTACTCGGTGCGCTGTTCTCCCAGGCAGCCCGGGCCCCAGCGGTAGCCGCTCTCTGAATCGATCGCGACCTGCGCCAACCCAGGGGGCGCGATCCAATCCGGGCTCTTGTCGTCGCGCGCCGCGATGGCCATGAACTTCGCCCAGACCGGTGCGGCGAGATCTCCCCCTCCCGCGTTGCGGAGCACCGTGCGCGGCCTGTCGAACCCGATCAAGACCCCCGCGACCAGCTTCGGCGTCAGGCCGATGAACCAGAGATCCTTGGAGTCGTTCGTCGTTCCGGTCTTCCCAGCGACCGGAATGCCGTTCAGGAACGCGCGGGTTCCGGTTCCGCGGCGCACGACGTCGCGCATCATGTCGAGAATGAGGAACCCGAATCGCTGATCGATCGCCTGGCCGTCCGCGGCCGACTCACGCTGGTAGAGGAGCCTGCCCTTGCCGTCCTCGATCCTGGTAACGAAATGGGGCGTGATCGTGTGGCCGCCGTTGCCGAACGTGGCGTACGCCGCGACCAGCTCGGCCGGGATCACCTCGCCCGCTCCCAGGAAGATCGAGGGATAGCTCGGAAGATCGGTGCCGATCCCCATCCCGTGCGCCTGCGTGATGACCTGCTCGATGCCGGCGCGCTGTCCCACGCGCACCGATGCCGCGTTCGACGAGTAGACCAGCGCGTCGCGCACCGTGAGCTTGCCGCTGCTGACGTGATCGTTGGGTTCCCAGTCCTCCGACCCCTGTTGCGCGAGCTTGATCGGATCGGTCGGGATGGATTCGCTGGGACTGAGCCGGTGGCCGAGCGCGGTCAGGTACACGATGGGCTTGAACGCCGAACCCGGCTGGCGCTTCGCCTGGAACGCGCGGTCGAACTCGGAGTGGTCGAAGTCCCTGCCGCCGACCACGGTGGTGACCAGCCCGGTCTGCCCGTCCATGGCCACCACCATCCCCTGCAGCCACGGTGAATCGCCACGCGCGCGCGTGAGCGAGTCGGGGGCGACCTTGTCGCGGAACTTGCCCAATTCGCCCGCCTCGACCGCGCGTAGCTGAGCAGTCAGCACCTCGACGCCGGCGGCCTGCGCCCTCTGGTCGAGCCCGGTGTGGACGCGCATCCCGCGCCGGTCGTTGGGGTTGGGATACAGGTCGCGGAGCTCGCGTTGCACGGCGCTCACGTAATAGGCGTTGTCGCCCCAGCTGTTCTCGTCGGGGTCGTCCACGACCACGATCGAATCCGTCTTGGCGCTCTCCGCGTCGGCGGCGCTGATCAGCTTGGCTTCGGCGAGCATGCCGAGCACGAGGTCACGGCGGTCCCGAGCGCGATCCGGATTGCGGTTCGGGTTGTAGCCCTCGGGGTTCTTGGCCAGCCCGATCAGCACCGCCGCTTCCGACGTGCTCACGTCCATGACGGGTTTGCCGAAGTAATGGCGGGCCGCCGTTTCGACTCCGTAGACGCCGTCGCCGAGATAGATCTGGTTCAGGTACGTCGCGAGAATCTCGTCCTTGGTGAGCTGGTCCTCGATCTCGCGCGCGGTCCGGATCTCGGTCGCCTTCCGGTGCCACTTGTTGTAGTCCATGACTTCTTCGCCGAACACGTTGCGGGCGAGCTGCATGGTGATCGTGCTGGCGCCTTCCTCCACGCCGCCCGAGCGTAGGTTGGTGACGAAAGCCCGGATCTCTCCCGAGACGTCCACGCCGCCGTGACTCCGGAAGCGGCGGTCCTCCACGGCGATGTAGCCCTCCTTCAAGAGCTGCGGGATCGAGTCTGTCCCGATCACGGTGCGACGCGGTCCGGAGAGCTGACCGGCCAGCTCCCCCTGGGCGTCCAGGATCTGAGGCGGCTCGGGGGGACTGTAGGTGCGGAGTCTCTCCACCGAAGGACAGCCCTCGCTCACGCAGTCGGGCAGCAGGGTGTCCTTCACCAGGAGACTGCCTGCGGTCGCCCCGGCGATCGAAACCCCCATCACGACGAGCCAGGGCCGATTCGCCTTCAGCCGGAAGTCCGACTTTCGCGGGAGGCGGAAGCGAGGACGCTCGGGCTTCTTGATGATGACCTTCGGCTGCGGGCTTACCGATGGGTTCGAGCCGTCCTGCGACTTGGGGTCCATCCGTCTGATCTCCTGACGTGCGTGTGGCGAGGTCGGGCCCCAACCCCCCACGAGAGCGAGACGCGTGCCAGGAATGGCCCCTTTAGCAGGGCCTGTAAGTGGTTGTGGCTATGTGCGTTGCAAACGCCTAATCGTTCAGCGAGCGGCCGCCGTCCACGACGATGACCTCACCCGTGATAAAAGGCGACGCAGCCAGGAAGA
>CAMCNM010000157.1 GCA_945876015.1 Gemmatimonas phototrophica | reverse complement strand
CTTCCTGCCCGGCTTCGATCGGCGCCTGGGCTGCGGTCTCCGCCGGAGCCGGTCCCTCGAACACCGTGAGCTGGTAGGTGCCCGTGGCGATGCTGAGCGAGTTGGCGTGGATCTGGTAGATCCCGTCCTCCGGCACGGTGACGCGCAGGCGGGCATCCGTGCTGTCGCCGGCGACGTCGCCGTCGTCGGTGGACCCGAGCACGTCGAACTCGCCGCTCTCGTCGGTCGTCCCGAACCAGAGGTAGGCGTCGAACGCGTCGGACTGCATGGTCGCGACCAGACGCTGGCCCTCGCGCGCCTCGATCGTCCAGATGTCGTAGTAGGTCTCGTCGTCCACCTGGACCGCGTCGGTCTCCGCGAGCTCCCCGGCCACCGACTGGCCGATCCGGATCGGCCGTGAGTCGTCGGTGGTGGGCGGTGGGGTCGTTTCCAGCGCCAGGCTGAAGGAGCCGGTCCCGCCCGCGTCGAGTGATTGGGCGACGAGCAGATAGGTGCCTGCGACCGGAACCGTGAAACGAATGCGCGCGTCGGTGTCGCCGCCGGTGTCGTCGTCGCTCTCGATCTCATCCGTGATCCCGCCGACCTGCCGGGCCAGCCGCAGGTACGCGTCGAAGGCGCCGGACCGGAGCGTGACGGTGAGCCGCTCGCCCTCGCGCGCCTCGAACGAATAGACCTTGAAGGGACCGTACGAGTTGAGCACCGGGTCTGCGTCGGTGAGGCTGCCCGACACCGTCTGCCCGGCCCGGATCGGGGAGAACTGCGCCCGAACCGGTGCCGCCGATCCCAGGAAGGCCATCAGGAGGAGCGGAGCGGCCAGGGGGATGAGCGGGTGGCGGAGCTTCATGGATGGATCGGCTGGTGTGGGGGCGGGGTCCCCCAAGGGGGGCCCACGGGCCACAACCTATACGGACGGGTGGGGGGGACTTCAGGGTTTTCGGCCCCGTCGCTTCACAGCGGGGGCCGTCCCGCCTATACTCCTGGGCTCGATTCCCGCTCCGCCCCCGAGTCCGGCTCCGCACGCCGGAACGGAAATGAGGTGGAGCCCGTGACAAACCCACGGTCCGAGGGAGACCATGCGGCTCTACGAAGCAGTGTATATCATCGACCCGGTGCTGGATGAGGCCGGGATCAACGAGAAGCTCGAGAAGTTCCACGCCCTCGCGGTTCGCAACGGTGGAGAAGTCGTCGCCGTCGACCATTGGGCGAATCGGCAGCTCGCCTACCCGGTCGGCAAGAAGAAGACGGGGTATTACGTGGTGGCCCAGTTCAAGGCCGACCCCACCGCGCTTCCCGAGTTCGAGCGCATCATCAAGCTGGACGAAGCCGTGCTGCGCTACCTCGTCGTGTTGAACGAGGGCGAGCCGACCACGGGCATGTCCATCCTGGCCGAGCGTCCCCCCAAGCCCGAGTCGGCTTCGGGCGACGACGACGACGACGAAGAAGAGGAAGAGGACGACGACCAGGACTCGCCGCCTGAGTTCAGCGGTGGCCGCGGTCGCCGCCGTCGGGTCGAGGGTCCCGCGATCGAGCTGCTCAACTTCAAGGACGTCGCCACGCTCTCCCGCTTCCTGACGGAAAGCGGGAAGCTGCTCCCCAAGCGGACCACCAAGGTCAACGCGCGCTTTCAGCGCCAGCTCGGGCGGGCCGTGAAGCGCGCGCGCTACCTCGCGCTCATCCCGTACGTTCGGGAACACGAGGTCTGAGGCAGGACGGGAGCCGAGATCGTGGAAGGAGAGGTGGTCACCCCGCCGCCCGCTCCGGTGGAGCGGGGGTGGCCGAGGGCCGCTGCGCTCTTCCTCGCCTCGATCTTCAACCCGGGGCTGTTCGCCGTGCCGTACCTGGCCATGCTCGCCGGACTCCCGGTCCGACGTCGGCGCGCGTGGCTGATGGGGGCTCTCATGGCCCTGATGGCGCTCGGCGCGGTGGGAGAGCGCACCGGGCTGTGGTGGGCCGAGCGGGGCTGGGCCCTTCTGGTCGGGGGATGGTTCGTGGCGCTCACGTTGAGTCGGCCCGCGGCCGCGTTTCTTCCGCGCGCCCTCGGAGCGTTGGTGGGTGCCGGAGCGGTGGCGGGCGCGCTGATGATCACACGCGCGGACGCATGGGCGACGCTGAACTCGCAGATGGTGGCCGTCGTGCAAGCGGCCTCCGATGTCTGGTCGCCGGGGCTGAAGGGCCAGTATCCGGAGGCCGACGTCGCGGCGATGCTGAAACAGATCGCCGATGTGCAGATCATGTTGTTTCCAGCCGTCGTCGCCCTGAGCACGCTTTCGGCGCTCGGGGTCGCCTGGTGGCTGTACGTCTGGTTGGGGCACGACAGCGATCAGGGACTACTCCCGTTGAGGGAGTTCCGCTTCAGCGACCACCTGGTCTGGGTGATCATCGGAGGCCTGGTCCTGTGGCTGTTGGGCGTGAAGCGAGCCGGAATCAACGTGATGATCTTCATGGGCGCGTTGTACGCTCTGCGCGGTGCGGCGGTGGTGTCGTACTTCGGTGTTGGGCAGTCGTTCGGCGGGGCGGCGATGGTGATGATCGCGTTGCTGCTGCTCCCGCAGGCGGTTCTGATGGCGATTCTCGTGATCGGGCTCGGGGACACCTGGCTCGACCTGCGCGGCAAAGCGCGCGCGATGACAAGCGTTACCTGACAGGAGCGATCCGATGAAGCTGATCCTGAAAAAGGACATGTCGAACCTGGGCGTCGTTGGCGACGTGGTTGACGTCAAGGCCGGATATGGCCGCAACTATCTGCTTCCGCAGGGCCTCGCCTACGCGGCGAGCGCCGCGAACGTGAAGCGGGTCGAGGAAGAGAAGAAGCTCGGCGAGGAGCGCTCGCGCCGTGACTATCTGGAGGCTCGTCGTCGGGCTTCCCAGCTGGAAGGGGCGAGCCTGACGTTCAAGGTCCGGGCCGGCGAGGGCGAGGACGGCAAGCTGTTCGGCTCGGTGACCAACGCCGACGTGGCCGACCGACTCAACGAGCGCGGCATGGACTTCGAGGTGGACCGCAAGTGGATCCATCTGGAGGAGCCCATCAAGACGCTGGGCGAGTTCAAGGTGCCGGTCAGGCTCACCGCGGACGTCACGGCCGAGGTCGAGGTCCGGGTCGAACGAGCGGAGTGAAGATTCCGACCGGCGTCGAGTTGCCGGCGGAGGTCGCGCGGGCGGCCGAGCTGGCGTTGGAGCGGAAGGCGGTGGAGCTCGTCGCGCTGGACTTGCGCGGTATCTCCACTGCCACCGACTTCTTTCTGCTCGGCACCGGCAGCTCGGACATCCAGGTCCGCTCGATCGCCGACCACATCATCGAAGAGATGAGGAAGGAGGGCGTCCGGCTGGGCCACGTCGAGGGTGTGGCCGGCGGCCGCTGGGTCCTGCTCGACTTCATCGACTTCGTGGTGCACGTCTTCCATCCCGAGGCGCGCGCGTTCTACCAGCTCGAGTCCCTGTGGGGCGACGCGCCGCGGATCGACCTCGAGGATACGCTCCCCGAACGTCGCGCTTGATTGCACCGAGAGAGCACGACGGTTTAACTTCGAAAAGACCGGGCAGCAGGAGCGCCTGAGGGCGCACGTCCGGTCCGTTTCATGTGTGCGCCGGTGACGCCGGCGCCCGTGCGGCGGCCATTCCGGCAGACCGAGTCTCTAGTCCGCGACGCCCCTATGGATCGGGATCCCCACGCGCCTCAGACGTTCGATCCCGAGCGGTCCGACGCTCCGTTCCTTCCCGATGCTCCTCCGGGTGGCGGACTCGTGCTGCTGGTGGTCGCGTCGTCGGTGCCGGACGGCGACTGGGCGGAGCGCACCGCGCTCGCGCTCACGTCCGGCTGGGCCGGCAAGAAGCGGCACATCCTGCTCGCCGATCTCGCCCTCGCGCGGCCGGGTCTCCATCACATCGTCGGCGTCGAGAACGGCGAGGGGATGACGGACGCCTTCCTGTTCGGCAGCTCGGTGCTGAAGGTGGCCGTCCCGGTACGCGAGAAGGGCTTCCTGTTCGTTCCCGCGGGCACCGCAACCGCCCGCCCCGAAGTCGTCGCGTCGAGCCCGCGCTGGTCGGCCGTGGTGGACGCGTGCGATCGGATCCAGGCGACCCTGGTCGTGTTCCTGCCGTCCGACCTTCCCGGTGGCAAGCACCTGCTTCAGCGCGCCACCGACGTGTTCCTTCTGACCGACGCGGGTGGACAGAGCAGCGCCGCTCTTCAGGCGGGCCTGGGCGATCGGCTCCGCGGGGTGCTGACGCCGCCGGAGAGCAACGGGGCCGCGGCCGCACCTCCCGCTGGCCCGGGCGCCGAGTCTCCGGCAGACGAATTCGCGTTTCTGGAGACGGCTGCCGCCGCGGAGGACGATTTCGCGATGCCGGGCCCGGGGGCGGAGGCGCTCGCGGGCTTGAGCGGCCTGGGCCTGGATCTCTCGTTCGAGGCCGAGGCGCAGGAGCACGAGCAGGGCGCTCCCGCGGATGCACCCCAGACCTCGCCCAACGGGGCGGGGGAGGGGGAAGTGCTGACCGAGTGGTCGAGGGCCGCGGCTGCTCCCGCGCCGACACCGGAACCCGTTCAACCGGAGTGGGCGCGAGCCGCGACCGACTCGTCGGAGGTCCCGGAACGGACGTCGTCGTCGCCGCGTGCGCAGGCCCGTGCCGTGGTCGAGCCCGACCCCGTCCCGGGGCGCTCGCGCACACCGGCCCTTGCCGGTGCCGCCGCTCTCGTCGTCGTCGCGGCGGCTGCCGCCGCGTGGTTCGGGTTCATTCCGATCCCCGGATTCAGCCGACCTGCCGCCGCCGATCCGAACGTCGCCGCCCCTGCTCCCGCGGCGACCGTGGCGAGTTCCCCGGCTGCCGCGCCCACGGAGCCGCCGCCTCTCCGCGTTTCGCTCGCGCTGGGCGCGTTCGAGGACGCCGCCGTCGCCCGGCTCCAAGCGAGTTCCCTGAGTGAACAGCGGCCCGACCTCCTGTTCGTCGTCGCACCCGTGGAGAGCGGTGGAACGGTCTACTACCGCCTGCTCGCCGGACCCGCCGAGGATTCCAGCGCCGCGGTGGCGATTCGCGAGAAGCTCGCGACGACGCTGACGCGGGAGGATCCGAGCTCGTGGACGATCCGTCCCACTCCGCTCGCGTTCGAGCTCGGTGATCGCGCGGACCTCGCGGAGGCGAAAGCGCGCATCGCGGATCTCGCAAGCGTGGACATTCCGGCCTACGTGCTAGAGCTTCCCCCCCGCACGGCGACGGGCGCGATCCGCCTCCGCTACCGTGTCTACGGGGGCGCTTTCGCGGACGTCGAAGAGGCCGCGTATTTCCAGAGCCTCCTGGTCAGCAAGGGTTTCCCCGACGCTCGCCTCACCGAACGCACAGGCCACCATCCCGAATGAAGCTTCGCGCACTCCGCGTCCACGGTTTCAAGTCCTTCG
>CAMCNM010000156.1 GCA_945876015.1 Gemmatimonas phototrophica | reverse complement strand
GGGTCGGCTTTTCCTCGCCCGGATCGAGGCGACCCCACGGCACGTTCGGGTCGTGCTGGAAGACGAGCAGCCAGTCTTCCTCACGCGCCCTTGCCCACAACCAACGCTTGGTCTCGAGCGAGACCAGCGGCTCGAGGTCGTAGCCCATCACCCAGGGGAGCGGTAGGTGCGCCGACGTGGGGCAGGCATCGGCCAGGAAGCACGCCGTCTCACCATCGCTCTCGATCAGCACGGACTGATGGAATGGGATATGACCGGGCGTCGGAAGCACACGCACGCCTTCGGTCACCGCAGCCTCCCCATCCACGAAGTCCTGGAGGCCGGCCGCGACCACGGGCTCGAAGTTGTGCGGCAGGTAGCTTGCGCGGATCCGCTCGTTCTTGGAGCGCGCGAAGCCGAGCTCCCGCTCCTGCACCAGGTACCGGGCCCGGGGGAACGACGGGACCGCGCTGCCGTCGGGCCCGATGCGCGTGTTTCCGCCGGCGTGGTCGAAGTGCAGGTGCGTCGAGAGGACGATGCCCACGTCGTCGGGCGCGAAGCCCGCCGCGCGGATCGCATCCTCGAGCCGCGTGGGATCGCCCGCGTTCTCGACCCCGTAGATCTCGCGGAAGCGCTCGTCCTCCTTGTCACCGACCCCCGTGTCGATCAGGACGAGGGCCCCCGGAGCCTCGACCAGGAGGCAGCGCATCGCGAGGGGAATGCGGTTGCGCGCGTCGGCGACGATGCGCTTCTCCCAGAGCGGCCTGGGAACCACGCCGAACATGGCACCGCCGTCGAGCCGCTGGAGACCGGCCTCGAGCGCGTGGATGCGGATGCGGCCGACGCTGGTCGAGCGGACGAGCGGCAGGTCCGCCACCGTGGCCACAGGCGCGCTCACGTCGCCTCCGCCGGCGGCGCGAGCAAGTCGCCCTGCGCCTCCGCGGCCTGGCGCCGCCCCTCCAACCGCGCATCCCGCCGCTCCCGACGGCGGGCGGCCCGCGCCGCGCGCGCCTCCGGAGTGCCCTTGGGCTTCCGGCGCCGGTGGTTCAGGCGATCCGTCAGGCCGTCCATGTCGCTGATCCCCTGGGAGCCGGCTTCGTCGAGCAGGCGGATCAGCACTCGCGCGGTGGCGAGCGCGTCGCCGTAGGCGCGGTGCCGCTCGTGGATGCGGATGCCGAAGTGCGCACTCACCGCGTCGAGATTCCGGCGGCGGAGGCGCGGCAGCAGGCAGCGCACCAGCTTGACCGTGCAGAGCCGCGCGACCGCGGGCGCCTGTCCGGTCGCTTCGGTCAGCTCGCTGCTCACGAAGCGCCAGTCGAACCCGACATTGTGGGCCACGAACACGCGTCCCTCGAGTCGGCGCTGGACCTCGGGCGCGATGTGCTCGAAATGAGGGGCCGACCGGAGCATCTCGGACCGGATGCCGGTGAGCGACTCGACGAACCGGTCCACCGGGCGGCCGGGATTCACCAGCGTGCGCCACTCGTCTACGACCGCGCCGCCCCGCACCTCGACGACCGCGATGTCCATGATACGGTCGCCACCGGACATGCCGCCGGTGGTCTCGACGTCCACCACCGCGAAGGAGAGATCGGCGAGCGCCACGCCGGGAAGCCGCGCGCTGTCGAGGAGCCGCCAGAGACCCTGCGAGTCCACCTGGAACCGGGCGTCGCGGCCGAGCAGGGTGAAGATGGCCTGGGAAGCGGCACCGGAATGGCCGGACAGTCCGAGCACTTCGCGCGCGAGATCGAGCGTGTGCACCGGCCCGACCTGCAGGAGGTGCGCGACGCGGTGAACCAGGGAGCCGCCCGCCTGGGCCGAGCTCATTCCCCCTTGGTCTGGCTGAGAGCGAAGGAGAGGGCCTCCAGCTCCAACACCATGTTCACGTCCTTGACGGTGACGTCTCCGGGAACGCGGAGCTGCACGGGAGCGTAATTCAGGATGCCTCGTACACCCACCGCCACCACCCGGTCCAGCACGTCGGGCACGGATTCGGCGGGAATGGTCAGGATCACGATGTCCACGGACTCGGCGGTCAGCACCTTCTCGAGGTCCGCGATGTCGCTCAGGACCACCTTGCCCCAACGCTGGCCGACTTTGGACGAATCCGCGTCGAGCACCGCGACGATCTCGAAGCCGCGCTTGCGGAAGCCGCTGTACTCGAACAGGGCCGAGCCGATGCGCCCTCCCCCGACCAGCGCCACCCGCCAGGTGCGGTCGAGGCCGAGGATCTCACGCAGCTCGGACGCGAGCTGTGGGATGGCGTAGCCGAGCCCGCGCTTCCCGAACGAGCCGAACAGCGAGAGATCCTTCCGGACCTGCGCGGCGGTCGTGCCGGTGCGCTGCGCGAGCTTTTCGCTCGAGAGCGTATCGATCCCGACGGCCTCGACCTTCTCCAGAATCCTCAGGTAGAAGGAGAGTCGGCGGACGGTCGATTCTGAGATGTTTCGCCGCATCCGCTCGCGTCCGAGATGCCCGACTGAAGGCCCGGGGGAGACCCTTGTGAATTAGTTCACAAAATGGAGGGGAGGGGTCGGACCCGTCAACGCGACCCCGGCCGACGGGTCAGCCCTGGGCGCGGAGAGCCCGGGACAGAGCGATGAAGGCGTCGCTGGAAAGGACCTCGGGGCGCACCGTGAGCTCGGCCCCGATCGCCACCGCCAACGGGCCCAGATCCTCGCGCTCGACGGCGAGGTCGGGATGGTCGCGCAGGATCTTCTGGAGCTGCTTCCTGCGCCACTGGAACGCGGCGCGCACCACGATCCGGAGGTCCGCCTCCTCGTCGGGCGAGAGGCGCGCCGGAGCATGGGGGCGGATGCGGATCACCGTCGAGTCCACTCCCGGCACCGGCCGGAAGGCCTTTCGGGGCACGTTGAGCACCTTCTCGACGTCGGCGACGCTGCGCACACCCACCGCGAGCGCGCCATACTCCGCGGTGTCGGGGGCCGCCAGGATGCGCTCGGCCACCTCGCGCTGCACCATGACCAGGATCTCGGCGGGACGCGGCCGCTCGAGCAGGTGGAAGAGCAGCGGCGACGTGATGTTGTAGGGGATGTTGCCGACCACCTTGAGCCGCTCCGGGTGCTCGACCAGCGAGGCGAGCTCGATCTCGAGCGCGTCGGCGTGCACCACCACGGTGTCCTCGCGCGCACCCCAGCGCTCGACCAGATCGGCAGCGAGCTGATCGTCCAGCTCGACCAGAACGAGCTTCTTCGGCTTGCCGATCAAATGTCTTGTTAGTGCTCCCCTTCCCGAGCCGATCTCGAGGACCTCGTCGTCGGGGCCGATATCCAGCGCGTTGACGATCTTGCGCTGGAAGTTCGCGTCCACGAGGAAATTCTGGCCGAGGGACTTCTTGGCGCGCACGGTTGGAGCGGGCGCCTTCAGCTCTTCAGAACGAGCGCGGTGCGGTCATCGGCGGGAATATCCAGGCGGGACATTGCGGTGAGGTCGAACAGCGCCTCGACGATATCCTCGGGGGAGCGGTCGCGCTTCTCCACCACCTCGCGCACGACGCGAACCTCGCCGGTCTCGGGCCCACCCGGATCGAGCGAATCGGACAGGCCGTCGGTGAAGCAGAACAACAGATCGGAGGCCGGCTCCCAGTCCACCTCCATCTGGCTGTACGCGTCCGGGCCCGCGATTCCGATCGGAGGGTCGGTGGCGTCGAGACGCATCGAGCTGCCGTCGTTGCGCACGATGAACGCGTGGGGATGGCCCGCGTTGGCGAACATCAGCCGCTTTTTCGGCGGATCTAGCACGGCATAGAAGAGCGTGAGATACATCTCCGTGGTCTCGAGTTCCACGTGCAGCGCGTCGTCCAGGTGGCGCAGCACCTTGGCCGGGGTGGCGAACTCCGACGCGTAGATCGTGGCGGCGCTGATCGCGAGCGCCATGATCAGCGCGGCGGGAAAGCCGTGCCCGGACACGTCGCCCACCATCACGCCGATGCGGCCCGCGGGCAGCTTCAACAGGTGATAGAAGTCCCCTCCCACCGACTGCGCGGGCTCGACGCGCGCCGCGACCTTGGCGGCGTCGAACTTGTCCGCCTGCGGGAGCAGCTTCATCTGGAGGTCGTGCGCGAGCTCCATCTCCCGCGTCACGCGCTCCTGCTGCAGGCTCTCCTGGACCAGCCGGTTGTTCTCGAGCGCGGCGCCCACCTGGCTCGCGATGGCCGAGAGCAGCTTCTGGTCGCTCGCGGTGAACGGCCCGCCGTGGCGGCGGCCGATCAGGTTGATCACGCCCACCGTCCGTGATTCGCCCGCCGGGGGCGTGTACACGATCGGCACGGAGAGGAACGTCTCCGGCTCGTCGTCGGCGGCAGCGGCGGGCGTGCCCCCCTTCCTCTCGCGCGCCACGATGGTCGAGCGCCCCTCGCGGAAGACCTGCGCGGTCACGGTGTCCGGATCATCGACGTGGATCGGGCCCACCAGGCCCTCCTCGCCGACCGACGCGGTCAGGTGGAGGACGGAGCGGCCGGAATCGTAGACCCAGAGCGAGCCCCGAAGCGCGCCTAGGACGTCGCACACCTCACCGAGGATGACGCGCGCCGCGTCGTCGAGCCGAAGGATCGAGCCGAGCGTCTCGCTGATCGAGTAGAGGAGGTTGATCTCCTCGTACCGCTCCGAGAGCTCGAACGTGAAGAAGCGGATCTCCTGCGCGAAGTCGTACGTGCGCTCGAGGACCGAGTGGAGGACGGCGGCGACCGCCTCGGGATTCCCGCTCGCCGCGCCGCCCTTGGCGCCGGCGCGCTGGCGCACCTCGAGCTCGAGCGTGGGACCGTCCCGTGGGGTGACCGTGCGGACGACGACGCCCACAGTGGAGGAATTCACCACCGCCCCGTCGTCCGGATAGAGCTGCACCCGGCCCACGCCGTTCTGCGTGGTCCAGAGCTGCACGTCCATGCCGAATTGATCGCTGAATTCGTCGAGCGCGATCTTGACCGGTTCTGGCAGCGGAGGAGTCTTGGGGGGCGCCTCGCCGACGGTCATGCCTCGGCTGCCTCCCTTCCCTTGCCCTCGCCTTTGTCACCCGGATCCGGATCGAGCCGGAGCACGAGCGTGACCTGGTTGCCGCGCTCGTTGAAGTGGACCTCGTCCATCAACTCGCGCATCAGGAAGAGTCCGCGGCCACCCGACTTCTCGAGGTTGTCGGGCGTGGTCGGATCCGATACGTCACCCGGATCGAAGCCCGTGCCTTCGTCGGTGACGCAGGCCTTGATCTCCTTCTCGCCGACGATCACCTCGACGCGCACGCGCTTCTCCGGGTCCCTCCCGTTGCCGTATAGCATGGCGTTCGAGAGTGCCTCGGTGAGGCTCACGCGCAGGTTGAGCCGCAGCTTGCGCCCGTGCTGTTGGCACTCGGCGCAGCGATTTATGACATAATCTACAGCATGCTCGATCTGCCGAACGTCGGTCGGCAACTCGAGTACGAGTTCC
>CAMCNM010000155.1 GCA_945876015.1 Gemmatimonas phototrophica | reverse complement strand
CGGCGCGGACCCACGCGAGCAGCTCGCCCGGCGTGCCGAACAGGACGTCGGCGCGCTCGGGGAGCACCCAGGTCGTGCCTGCAGCGGCGACCTGATGTCCGGTCGCGGAGCCGAGGCGCGCGAGCGCTTCCGCCATCTCCTGCGCCGCGCCGTCCGCGGAGGTGAGGACGAGCGCGCGCGGGCTGCCCGCGCCGGGCTCGAGCCGGTCCAGCAGCGCGGCGCCGTACGCGATCAGGGTGCCCGCGCCCGGCCCTGCTTTGCCCAGGAGATTGTTGCCCCTGCGAACGACCGGAATCGCCGCTACCTGAAACGGGGTAGGCTCTTCGGCCCCTTCGGACGCGAGCGCCGCGACCAGCTCGGGGCTGAGGCCCAGATCTTCGAATGACTCCATCAGGTGGGCGCTCCTCGGCCGGGTCCGCCCTGGTCGTAGGGCTCGTACGGAAGCTGATTGAGGAACTTCTGGATCTCGTAATCCATGCGCGACGTGCGCAGGCGGTCGGTGTTGGCGGACACCTCTGTGTAGGCGCCGTGGCGATGCGCGTTGAGCGCGACCGTGCCCTCCTCGCCCGAGTAGGTGGCTCCGTGACCCGAGCTTTTGGTCCTGCTCAGGCCGATGCGCTCCGGAAGCGTCTTCTCGGCCACGCTCAGGATCTCGTCTGGGCTGAGCGCCGTCTTGCGTAGATATCCGGCCATGGTGTCTGATCGCTGCTTCGAGTGGACAAATACAGCTAGCGGGAACTCGCCTGCTGCAGGAACGCGCGGATGTTGCCGCTGCCCTGGAAGCCTTCGAGGGTGCGGTCTCCGGTTCGGAGCGTGGGAACCCCCCGGACCCCGAGGCGTTCCGCGCTCTCCCGCGCCGCGCCCACGGTGGCGGCGTGCCGGTCCACGTCGAGAACGGCCTTGGTTCGGGTCAGGTCGAGCCCGTTGAGAGTCGCGACGCTGAGCAGGACGTCCACGCGGCCCAGATCTTTTCCGTCCAGCATGAATGCCTCGAACAAAGCCGTGTGGATGGCGGGGAACCGGCCTTCCTCGCGAGCGTGCAGCGCCAGCTCGTGCGCTTTCCGCGTCCACGGGACCAGGCGCGGGCGAGCCAGCGTCACCCCCTTCTCGCGAGCGGCTTCCTGCGCTCCCTCCCAGAAGCGGCCCCATTCGGAGGTCCGCGTATCCACCATCGGGGAGGGAGGCACACGGACCTCGAAGGGAACCCGCTCCACCGTGCTTCCGAACTCGGTCTCCAGCCGGGCGATCTCGCGCTCGACCAAGAAGGATGCGGGGTCAACGTAGTCGAAGAAGAACCGGAGGGATTCGGCGTCGGGCATGGCCGCGAATCTGCCCGACCGGCCTCGGGGGCGCCACGGGGTGGAGCGCCACTCCTTGATCGGGGTCCCGATCCGTCCCGATATTTCCCTTCCGATCGCCCCGTCACCGCCGAGGAAGCCATGGCCTTCAGCCAGAACGTTGCCAAGATCAAGCCGTCAGCCACCATGGCGGTGAGCGCACTGGCCAAGCGCCTGCGCGCGGAGGGCCGCGACATCGTGGACCTGAGCGCCGGCGAGCCGGATTTCGACACCCCCGGCTTCATCTGCGACGCCGCGATCGAGGGCATCCGGAAGGGGAAGACCCGGTACACGCCCCCGGCCGGGATGCCGGAGCTGAAGAAGGCGATCGCGAAGATCCTGTCCGAGCGCGCGGGTCGCGAGCTCGACCCCGAAGGTGTGGTCGTCACCTCGGGCGCGAAGCAGGCGCTCTTCAACGCCAACTTCTGTCTGTTTGGGCTGGGCGACGAGGTGTTGATCGGCTCGCCCTACTGGACCAGCTATCCCGAGATCGTCACGCTCGCCCGCGCCACGCCGGTGCCGGTGAAGGGAAGCGAAGAGCGGGACTTCCGCCTCACGCCCGACGACCTCGAGCGCGCGCGCACGCCCAACACGAAGGGATTCCTGTTCTCGTCGCCGTCGAATCCGACCGGAGGGGTCTACACGAAGGCCGAGCTCAAGGGGCTGGTCGAGTGGGCGCGCGACCACGACGTCTGGGTAATCGCGGACGAGATCTACCGGGTGATCAACTTCAGCGACGACAACGGAACCCCCGCGGCCAGCATCCTCGACCTGCCCGAGTCTTCGCTCGGGAAGAAGTGGGTGCTGGTGGACGGAGCGTCGAAGGCGTTCGCCATGACGGGGTGGCGTCTCGGGTTCTCGTACTGCGACGTCGCGGCCGCCAAGGAGTTAGGCGCGGTACAGAGCCACGTCTCGTCCAACGCGTCGTCGCCGAGCCAGGTCGCCGCGCTCGCCGCGTACACCGAGACCGAGAAGACCGCGAAGTCGGTGAAGGAGATGGTGGCCGCGTTCCGTCGTCGCCGCGATCTCGTGACGCGGCTCTTCGACGAGATGCTCCCCGACTTCACCTACGTGAAGCCGATGGGCGCGTTCTACCTCTTCTTCCGCGTGGACTCGGCGTTCTCCGACGAGATCCCGGACTCCACGAAGTTCTGCTCGTGGATGCTGAACGAGACCGGAGTCGCGCTGGTGCCCGGGTCGGCGTTCGGCGACGACCGGTACGTGCGGATGAGCTACGCCGCGGCCGACGCGGTGCTCGAGGACGGCATCCGCAGGCTCGCGGGAGCGCTGGCGCGGAAGTAGGCCGGTGCATATGAAGGCGCCCCTGTCCGTGATTGGCTTCGTGCTCATCGCGGTCGGGGGCGTTTGGTTCTTTCAGGGGATCGGAGTGCTTCCCGGGAGCTTCATGAGCAGGCAGACCAGGTGGGCGGTGATCGGAGCGATCACCGTGGCGGTCGGTGTGGCCATGGCATTGATCGCGCGCCGGGGCTGACGCGGGATTGCCGCGCGTCTCCGCGGAGACGTCCCGGACTCTCGCTCCGCTCAGCGAGTCGGAGGGGCTTCCCCGAGCGCTTCTCGCGCCGCCGCCAAGCACCCCGCCTCATAGCTCGCCCCGAACAGGTTGACGTGCACCAGCAAGTAGTAGAGCTGATAGAGCGCGCGCCTCAATCCGCGGTAGCTCCCGTCGATGGGTTCCGCGCTCGCATACGCTGCCGGCCACCCGGCCGGCAACCCGCCGAACAGCTCGCTCATCGCCAGGTCCACCTCGCGGTGGCCGCGATAGACCGCGGGATCGATCAGGACGGGTCGGCCCTCCGAGTCCGGAAAGACGTTCCCGCCCCAGAGATCCCGTGGAGCAGTGAGGGTCCCTCCCGTTCGACGTCCGCGAGGAGCTCGGGTGTGCGCTCCACCACGCGCTCGAGATCGCCCGCGCTGCGCGCGCGAAAATGCCCGCGCTCCAACGCGCGCTCGAGCTGTGGCGCGAGGCGCGCGTCGCGCCAGAACGTGCCCCACGTGGGCCGCGGCAGGTTGTTCTGCCGGAGCGACCCGATGAAGTTGTCGCGCTCCCAGCCCCAACCGCCGTGCGCGACCCGGTGTAGCGCGACGAGCCCCTCGCCCAGCGCCTCGGCGTAGTCCGGTCCCGGTCGGCCCGGCGCGACGTACTCGAGAAGCAGCCACGCGGGCGCGCCCGCGCCGCTCCCCACCGCGACCACTTCCGGAACGCGCAGCGCACGCGCGGCCGCCAGCGCGGCGAGCCCGTCGGCTTCCGCTTCGAAGAGACCGCGCGGGGATGCGGGATTCCATTTGAGGAAGAAACGCTCGCCCCGCTCGGTGTCGAGCCGCGCGCCGGAGCTGATGCAGTCGCCGCCGATCGACTCCGATCCGCGCACCCGGGTCCCGAGCGCCGCCTCGACTTCGTCAACGAGCGGTGCGGGAAGCCTCACGGCTCGGGTTCGGCCCTGACCCTCAGCGCCTCCAGGTGGTCGAGCAGCGCCGCGCACGAGCGTTGGACCATCGCGTACACGTCGTCGAAGCCGTCCGGACCCCCGTAGGACGGATCCGGCACCTCCTGGTTGCCCGGATCGGGATCGAACTCGCGAAGCAGATGGATGCGCGTGGCACGGCCGCGCGGCGGCGGAGTGAACGGCCGGAGATCCCGGAGGTTCTGGCGGTCCATCGCGATCACCCAATCGAAGTCGTCGAAGTCCGCGGCCCTCACCTGTCGCGCGTGCCCCTCGAGCGTGACTCGGTTGCGGCGGGCAACGTCGATCGAGCGGACGTCCGGGCTCTCGCCGGCGTGCCAGCCGCCGGTGCCCGCCGAGTCCACCGCGTAGCCCTTTTCCAGCCCCCGCGAGCGGATCAGGCTGAGAAACACGCCCTCGGCAAGGGGCGAGCGGCAGATGTTGCCCATGCAGACGAAGAGGACGCGGGTGGGTTTCGAGGGCATGGTCGATCCGCCTACACCCTCGATTTCCAGGAGGGTCCGGCCGGTCGAGTCTGGGCGGACCCCCCAGCCTTCCCTTACGTTTCGATGTTTCAGTGTTTCAGTGCCAATGGATTTGCATGGGAAGAGGAGTTTGATGACGGAAGGAAAGACGTTCGCGATGCTGGGTCTCTCGGAGGCCCGCCTCGCCGCGGTCGAGGCTTTGGGCTGGGAACGGCCCACCCCGATCCAGTTCCAGGCGATTCCGGCGGCGCTCGCCGGCCGGGACGTGGTGGGCATCGCGCAGACCGGAACGGGCAAGACGGGGGGATTCATGATCCCGGCGCTCGAGTCGGTGAAGGCGGGCGGCGGGCTCCAGATCCTGGTGCTCTGCCCCACGCGCGAGCTGGCACAGCAGGTCTCCGACGATACCGTCGCCCTCTCGAAGGGCACGAGCATCCGCTGCACCGCGATCTACGGGGGCGTCGGCTACCAGCCCCAACTCGACGCGCTTCAGGAGGGATGGGAGGTGATCGTCGCCACCCCCGGGCGCTTCATCGACCACATGGGCCGCGGCCGGGTGAACCTCTCGAACATCCGCTTCCTCGTGCTCGACGAGGCGGACCGTATGCTGGACATGGGCTTCCGCCCCGACATCGAGAAGATCCTCAAGCTGCTCCCCAAGAAGCGGCAGACGATGCTGTTCTCGGCCACGATGCCGAACGGCGTGCACGACCTTGCGCTCCGCATCACGGAGAACGCCCTCTGGGTCGAGGCCGCCCGCTCGGGCACGGTCGCGTCGGGGATCACGGAGCTGGTCTACTCGGTCAAGCCGGAGAAGAAGCCCGACCTGCTCGTCCACCTGCTGCAGCACGAGGGCTGGAACCACGTGCTCGTGTTCAGCCGCACCAAGGTCGGCGCCGACGTGCTGATGGGGCGTCTGGCGCGCGAGGGGATCAAGGGCGACGTGATGCACTCCGCGCGGCAGATGAAGGAGCGCACGCGGGCGCTCGAGGACTTCGCCTCCGGCAAGGTGCGCGTGCTCGTGGCGACGGACATCGCCCAGCGCGGTCTCGACGTCGAAGGCATCACCCACGTTGTGAACTACGACGTCCCGCTCGATCCCGAGGACTACATCCACCGGATCGGCCGCACCGCGCGCGCCGGGGCGTCGGGCACCGCGGTCACGTT
>CAMCNM010000154.1 GCA_945876015.1 Gemmatimonas phototrophica | reverse complement strand
GGTGGTCAGGAAGGATCCGGCGCCGATCATCGCGCTGTTCGCCGACGACGCCATCCTGCACGACGTGAACGGGATGGCGATCGAAGGAAAGGTTGCGATCGGAGCGCGCATCACCGCGCTGATGCCGCGCGTGCAGGCGTACTCGCTGTCGTCGCGTCACCTCGAGGCGAGCGGGGACCTCGCCTACGACGACGCCACGTTCAACCTGACGCTGGCGGGCGTGGACGGCGGGGCCGCGCAGCAACTGATCGGATCGACCGTGCTCGTGCTCAAGCGCCAGCCCGACCGCACCTGGAGGGTGATCCAGGCCGGCAGCTGGCTCGGCATGCAGCCCGAGATGGACCACGACATGCCGATGTAGCAACCGCTCTCATTGACGTGACCTCCCGGAAAAGGGTTCAAGCTTGAACTTCCGCGCCTTACCTATGGACAGGGCGGACTCCCCTGTCAAATACAAACATCCGTAGGCAACGCGCGGACTCGCCCCGGGCACCGGAGCGCCCACGCCGCAACCGGGTACGGGGCGAAGACGGAATTGCTGAAACCTCCGACCCGCGGTGCCGAAGCGATGAAGACGATCGAGCTCGAGGTCCCCGACATGTCGTGCGGTCACTGCGTGACCACGATCCAGTCCGCGCTCATGGTAGTCGCGGGGGTCGAGAAGGCGGACGTCACGCTCGAGGACAAGCGCGCGATCGTCCAGGCGCAGGACACGGTCAGGGAGGAAACGCTATTGCGAGCAGTCGAACAGGCCGGCTACCGAGCGACGAGCGCCGCCCGGTAGCCGGCGAAAGCCTAGTTCACTCCGAGCTGGCTCGTGGCGCCGCTGCCCGAGCCGGTCATCGACATCGTCCACTTCTCGTCGGCGCTCTGGCCGGAGTACTGGACCTTCACGACGACGCCCGGCGCGTTGTCGGCGATCCACCACTCCATGGATTCGCCCGCCGCCCCGAACTTCACGTGCCCGTCGAACCGGCTGAGGACGATCAGGAGCGAGCCGTCGGGCCGCTCGCCCAGCAGGAGGAGGGCGTCCCGGTGGTCCTGATCCACGAGTCCCCCGTCCCGGGCGAGCGCCGGGACCCGTCCATCCGAAAGCAGGAGCGGATAGGTCTGGAACGCCCAGGCGATGTGCGGATCGCCGCGGGCCGCGCGGAGCCCCACCGCGGGGATCCACCGGACGGTTCCCGAATCGGTCACCGCGATCCCGACCGAGAGCGGCCCGATCCCGGGATCGCGCGTTTCCTCGCCGTCCAGCACCACCCAGCCCCAGGGACCGGTCTCCTTGAACTGCCCCGCGTTCAGGGCCAACGCCGCGTCTCGCGGCGCCCCGTCCACCGTCCACTGACCCGTCATCCCGTTGGGCCCTGTGCTCCACTCCGGATGGAAACGGTAGAGGTGGGGATCGATCCGGACGGCGACCACGCGCATCGCGATGCCGAGGGCACCCGCCGTGAGGTCGATCTCGGTCCACTCGAGCCCGGGGCGCGCGCTTTCCCAATCGATCGACTTCCAGAGCCGGCCGTCCGCAGAATCGCCGCCGAGCGCGACGGCCGTTCCCCCGATCCGGGCGTTCAGGGTGACCCCCTGGGCGGCTCCGGATTCGGGCAGGAAAAGCAGGACCGCGAGGAGGAGGACGCCGCTACGCATGGTAGGCAATTGTCCCGCTCCAACCGGAGATCGTCAACCAACCCCTCCGGGAAGTGATACCCGACGCTTCCGCATTGACCCGAGCCCCCCCTCGACGGTAGCCTTCGCCCGCGTTTCGGGGGGGTCTTATCCATCAGACGGAGCCAACCACGTGCCGTTCGCAGTCAACGCCTTCCTGAGCCTCGCTCAGGAGACTCCAGCCAGGGTTGGGGGTGAGGCCAACCTCATCCTCCCAGACCTTTCGTCCGTCACGATGCTCGGACTGGACGGCCGTACCCTGCTCATGCTGGGACTCATCGTCTGCGCGGCGGGTCTGGGCTTCGGGCTCTGGGTCTACAACCGGCTCCGCAACCTCCCCGTCCACGAGTCGATGCTCGAGGTCTCCGAGCTCATCTACGAGACGTGCAAGACCTACCTCGGGACGCAGGGGAAATTCCTGATCATCCTCGAGCTGTTCATCGGCTCGATCATCGTGGTCTACTTCGGGGTGCTCCGGGACATGGAGGCGATCAAGGTGCTCGCGATCCTGGCGAGCAGCATCCTGGGGATCCTGGGCAGCATCGGCGTGGCGTGGTTCGGCATCCGGGTGAACACGTTCGCGAACTCGCGCACCGCGTTCGCGAGCCTGCGCGGGAAGCCCTTCCCCTGCTACGCGATCCCGCTTCAGGCTGGAATGAGCATCGGGACCATGCTGATCAGCGTCGAGCTTGCGCTGATGCTCATGATCCTTCTCTTCGTCCCCGGCGACTTCGCCGGCGCCTGCTTCATCGGCTTCGCGATCGGTGAGTCGCTCGGCGCGAGCGCGCTGCGCATCGCGGGCGGCATCTTCACCAAGATCGCCGACATCGGGTCCGACCTGATGAAGATCGTGTTCGGCATCAAGGAAGACGACGCGCGCAATCCCGGCGTGATCGCGGACTGCACGGGCGACAACGCGGGCGACTCGGTCGGCCCCACGGCGGACGGCTTCGAGACCTACGGCGTGACCGGCGTCGCGCTGATCAGCTTCATCCTTCTCGCCGTGGCTGACACGACGGTCCAGGTGCAGCTGCTCGTCTGGATGTTCGCCATCCGCGTCATCATGGTCATCGCGAGCGTCGGCTCGTACTTCGTGAACGAGACGATCGCCAAGGCGCGCTACGGCGACGCCGACAAGATGGACTTCGAGGCCCCGCTCACCAGCCTGGTGTGGCTGACCTCGATCGTCTCGCTGGTGCTCACGTTCGTGGTCTCCTACGTGCTGATCCCCGACCTCGGCGACGGCACGATGTGGTGGAAGCTCTCCGCGATCATCTCGATCGGCACGCTGGCCGGCGCGATCATCCCCGAACTCGTGAAGATCTTCACCTCGACCAACTCCGCACACGTCCGCGAGGTGGTCGCGGCTTCCCGCGAGGGCGGCGCTTCGCTCAACGTCCTCGCCGGCCTCACCGCCGGAAACTTCTCCGCTTTCTGGATGGGCCTCACGATCGCCGGCCTGATGGCGATCGCGGCCGCGATCAGCACGCTGGGCCTCGCGAGCCTGATGAGCGCGCCACCCGTGTTCGCATTCGGCCTGGTCGCGTTCGGATTCCTGGGCATGGGCCCGGTCACGATCGCGGTGGACTCGTACGGCCCGGTTACGGACAACGCGCAGTCGGTCTACGAGCTCTCGCTGATCGAGCAGGTTCCGAACCTCGCCGCGACGATGCACAAGGACTTCGGCTTCCGCCCCAACTTCGAGAAGGCAAAGCACTTCCTCGAGGAGAACGACGGCGCGGGCAACACGTTCAAGGCGACGGCGAAGCCGGTGCTGATCGGCACCGCCGTGGTGGGCGCGACAACGATGATCTTCTCGATCATCATGGTGCTCACCACCGGCCTCACCACCGACCTCGAGAAGCTGTCGATCCTGTACCCGCCCTTCCTGCTCGGCCTGATCAGCGGCGGCGCGGTGATCTACTGGTTCACCGGTGCGTCCATTCAGGCGGTCTCGACGGGCGCATACCGGGCGGTCGAGTTCATCAAGCAGAACATCAAGCTCGACGGCGCCGCGAAGGCGTCGATCGCCGACTCGAAGAAGGTGGTGGAGATCTGCACGATGTACGCGCAGCGCGGCATGTTCAACATCTTCCTGGCCGTGTTCTTCATCACGTTGGCGTTCGCCTGCACCGAGCCGTTCTTCTTCATTGGCTATTTGATTTCCATCGCGATCTTCGGTCTCTACCAGGCCCTCTTCATGGCCAACGCCGGCGGCGCGTGGGACAACGCCAAGAAGGTGGTCGAGGTGGACCTGAAGGAGAAAGGCACCGAGCTGCACGCCGCTACGGTCGTGGGAGACACGGTGGGTGATCCGTTCAAGGACACCTCTTCGGTGGCCATGAACCCGATCATCAAGTTCACGACCCTCTTCGGTCTGCTCGCGGTCGAGCTGGCGATCGAGCTGAGCCGCGGGCTGAGCACGGCCCTCGCGCTCGTGTTCCTCGGCATCGCCCTCGTGTTCGTGTGGCGCTCGTTCTACAAGATGCGCATCGAGTCCGTCGCCGGGCTGGCGGGGTAGTACCGCCAGGAAGCACCCCGACCGGAGGGCGGCGTGACAGCGTTCAGGACACTTCCCGCCCCTAAGAACGATCGGCGATCGCGTATAGGCTCGGCGGGAGTGGCCACCCTCATTCACCTGGGGGTGGTCGCTCTTTTTCTGGTAATCAGAGCGCCGATCGTGCAGCGGGCGGGGCCCGACGGGTGGGCATTCGGCTCCGAGCCCGGTGACGCCTCCGATGCCGGGAGCGGTGGCGCAGGGGGCGACCTGATGATCCAACTCCCCCCGCCGCCCGCGGGCGATGCCTCACCCGACCTTCCCGCGATTCCCGATCTGGTCGCTCCGGTCGTTCCGGACCTGGAGACAATCGTGGTTCCGGACCTCGAGGTCCCGCCCCCGAACGATTTCATCCAGCGCCCGGTCATGGACTGCAACGGACCGTGTCGCGGGATCGGCCTCGCCGACGGAGCGGGGGGTGGCACCGGGGGCGGAAGCGGTCCCGGGACGGGCCCGGGGGTCGGCCCCGCAACCGGCTCGGGGTCGGGCTCGGGCTCGGGTGGCGGGGGCACAGCCATCCGTCCTCCCGCTCCGCTCACCATCCTGGTCCCGCCGAAGGCGACCTCCGCGGTGCGCGGCAAGGCGGCGACGGTTCTGCTCCAGGTGGATTCGCTCGGAGCCGTACGCGACGCCGCAGTCGTCCTCTCGAGCGGCGACAAGGGCTACGACCAGCAGCTCCGCCGCGTCGCGCTGGGATGGAAATTCCGACCGGCGCGGGATCCTGCGAACCGCCCGATCGCCTACCCCTTCCAGGTCTCGCTCAAGTTTTGAGCGCTCAACTCCAGTAGTACGCGACCAGCATTGCCCCGAACACGATCCGGTACCACGCGAACGGCGCGAACGTGTGTCCGGACACGAAGCCGATGAACTTCTTGACCACGACCAGGGCCGAGAGGAACGACACCACGAAGCCGATCGCGATGATCGGGATCTGATCGGGAGAGAGGACATCGAGGTTCTTGAGCAGTTGGTATCCGGTGGCCGCGAACATCACGGGGATCGCCAGGAAGAACGAGAACTCGGTCGCGGCGATGCGCGCGGCCCCGAGCGCCAGCGCTCCCATGATCGTCGCACCCGACCGCGAGACGCCGGGTACGAGCGACAGGACCTGGCAGAGCCCGATCCCGAGCGCCAGACGCGCGGTCATCTGATCGACCGAGTGGACCGCCGCCTTTCGGTGCCACCGCTCGATCACCAGAATCGCCACGCCGCCGATCACCATCGAGACCGCGACGACCAGCGGGCTGAACA
>CAMCNM010000153.1 GCA_945876015.1 Gemmatimonas phototrophica | reverse complement strand
CTCGCGCGCCAGCCCGCTTCGTTCGATCCGCTCCAGGAGGTCATCGCGGCCGCGCACGCGCGGGGCATGGGCGTGCACGCCTGGATGAACGTGGACCTCGTGACCGACCTGACCGAGGTCCCCACGGACCCGAGGCACATCGCCGACGCGCATCCGGAGGCGCTCATGGTGCCGCGCGCGCTGGCGCGGGAGCTGAACGGCATGAGCCCGAACGATCCGAGATATGCGCGGCGCCTCCTCGGCTGGGCCCAGGAGAACAGCAATCGCGTGGAGGGCCTCTACGCGGGACCGTGGAGCGCGCCGGTCCGGGAGCGCGTCGCCGCGGTCGCGGCGGACCTGGTCCAGCGCTACGACCTGGACGGGATCCATCTCGACTACATCCGCTACCCGGGGCCGGACTTCGACTACTCGGCCGGAGCGCTGAACGCGTTCCGCGGCTGGGCGCTCCCGCTCCTCGAGCGCGAGCGGCGCCAGCACCTGGACCTCGCCACCGAGCGGAATCCGCTGGCCTGGGCGGACTCGCTGCCGGACATGTGGAGCACGTTCCGGCGCGAGCAGATCACCAGCCTGGTCGAGCGCATCCACATCGTGGTGAAGGCGCAGCGCCCCTGGGTCATCGTCTCAGCGGCGGTCTTCCCCGACACGGTGGACGCGCGCCGCGACCGCTTCCAGGACTGGCCGACCTGGGCGAGGGAAGGGCTGGTGGACGCGCTCGCCCCGATGGCGTACGCCTCGGACGACCGCCGCTTCCGGGCTCAGATGGAGAACGTCATGGCCGCGGCGCCCCGCACCGAAGTCTGGGCCGGGATCGGCTCGTACCTGACCGGGCTCGACGGGACGCTTTCCAAAATCGCCATCGCACGGCGCCTGGGGACCCGCGGAGTTCTGCTGTTTTCGTACGACTGGGCCGTGAGTCCGGAGGGCGGGGGGGGCGAGAGCTTCCTGGAGCGTATCGGCCGGAGCTTCGGTGGGTGATTGTTAACCCGATGCTCCGCATTGACGCCCACCGGGGAGAGCGCCAGTTTCCGTCGCCTTCAACCCAGGTGTGAAGAAGAGCATGGCGCAGACCCGCAATCCTCTGATGGACGAAAGCGCGGTCCGGCGAGCTCTTTCCCGTATGGCCCGCGAGGTGACCGAGCGGACCGGCGGCACCGAGCGGCTCGTCCTGATGGGGATCCACCGGCGGGGCGACGAGATCGCGGCCCTGCTGCACGACGAGATCGAGAAGGCCGAGGGCAAGCCGGTCGCGCTCGGATCGCTCGACATCACGCTCTACCGCGACGACTTGGGCACGGTCGGCCCGCGGCCCCTGATCGGCGAATCCACGCTCCCCCCAGAAGGCATCGACGACCGCGTCGTCGTCATCGTGGACGACGTCCTCTACACGGGCCGCACCGCGCGCGCCGCGCTCAACGAGCTGATGGACTGGGGCCGGCCCTCCAAGGTCTATCTCTGCGTCCTGATCGATCGCGGCGGCCGCGAGCTCCCCATCCAGCCCGACATCGTGGGGCGGAAGGTCGAGGTCATCGGGAATCGCAAGATCGAGGTCCTGGTTCCGGCGCTCGACGGCAGGCTCGCGGTGGAGATCGTGAAGAATCTCCCCGCGGAGAAGTGATGACGCCAACCGTCGCCCACTTCGGCAAGGATCTGATCGGCCTCGAGCCGCTGACCGGCGATCAGATCCGCGCCATCCTGGACACGGCGGAGCCCTTCAAGGAGATCAGTGAGCGCCGCATCAAGAAGGTCCCGGTGCTCCGCGGGAAGACGATCGTCAACCTGTTCTTCGAGCCGTCCACCCGTACCCGCATCTCGTTCGAGTTCGCCGAGAAGCGCCTGTCGGCCGACACCGTGAACATCCAGACCGCGGGCTCGTCGGTCGTGAAGGGCGAGACGCTGGTGGACACCGCGCGGAACCTCGAGGCGATGCGCATCGACATGGTGGTGATGCGCCACTCCGCTTCGGGCGCGGCGCGCTTCCTCGCGGAGCGCATCCCCTCGAACGTGATCAACGCGGGCGACGGGTCGCACGAGCACCCAACGCAGGGCCTGCTCGACCTGCTCACCATCCGCGACAACCTGGGCAAGATCGAGGGCGCCAAGGTGTGCATCGTGGGCGACATCCTGCACTCGCGCGTGGCGCGCTCGAACATCTACGGCCTGATCAAGCTCGGCGCCGAGGTGGCGGTGTGCGGCCCGCCGACGCTCCAGCCGGTCGGGATCGAGGAGCTGGGCGTGCACATCTTCAACCGCGTCGAAGAGGCGATCGAGTGGGCCGACGCGCTCAACGTCCTTCGCCTCCAGCTCGAGCGCATGCAGAGCGGCTACGTGCCGAGCCTGCGCGAGTACAACCGGCTGTGGGGCATCTCCACCGCGCGCCTCGAGCACGCGCCCAAGGAACTGCTCATCCTCCATCCCGGGCCGATGAACCGCGGAGTCGAGATCGACAGCGACGTGGCGGACGGCGAACACTCAGTGATCCTCGACCAGGTGACGAACGGCGTGGCGGTGCGCATGGCGGTGCTCTATCTGCTCGCGGGCGGTGCCCCCGAGAAGGCCGAGTCGGCCAAGGGAGGGGCGGAATCGTGAAGAAGAAGACCGGCGCCAAGGCGGCTGCGCGTTTCGCTGATGGCGCGCCCATCCTGTTCCGGGGTGGTCGCGTGGTGGATCCCTCGCAGAGCCTGGACGGGGTGAAGGACCTGCTGCTCGTGGATGGCCGCGTCGAGGCGCTCGGGAAGGGCCTCTCTGCGCCGGACGGCGCGCGTGTCGTGGACTGCAAGGGTCTGGTCGTGATGCCCGGGCTGATCGACGTGCACGTGCACCTGCGCGAGCCCGGCGGCGAGCACAAGGAGACGATCCAGACCGGAGCGCGGGCGGCCGCCGCGGGCGGCTTCACCGCCGTCGGCGCGATGCCCAACACCGATCCGCCGATCGACAATCCCGCCGCGGTCGCGTTCGTTCTGGCCGCGGGTCAGCGCGCGGGTGCGGCGCGCGTCTATCCGCTCGGGTGCATCTCGGTCGGCCAGAAGGGCGAGCGCCTCGCCGAGATCGGCGAGATGGTGGCGGCCGGGGCGGTGGGCATCACCGACGACGGCCATCCGGTGATGGACTCCGGGCTGATGCGGCTCGCCCTCGAGTACGCGCAGATCTTCGGCGTGCCCGTGGCCGACCACCCCGAGGACCTCGGGCTTTCGCGGGGCGGCGCCATGAACGAGGGGCTGGTCGCGACCCGCCTGGGTCTGCACGGGAAGCCCAACGCGAGCGAGGACGTGCACATCCTGCGCGACCTGATCGTGGCCGAGCTGACCGGAGGGCACATCCACCTCCAGCACGTCTCGACCCGCCTCGGGATCGACGCGATCCGGCAGGCCAAGGCGCGCGGCGTGCGGGTGACCGCCGAGGCGACGCCCCACCACATGCTGCTGACCGACGAAGCCGTGGAGGGCTACCGGACCGAGGCCAAGATGAACCCGCCGCTCCGGAGCCGGGCCGACGTGGACGCGGTGATCGAGGGCTTCCGGGACGGCACGCTCGACGTGCTCGCCACGGACCACGCGCCGCACCACTACGACGAGAAGGAGCAGGCCTTCGACGACGCACCGAACGGGATCGTCGGTCTCGAGACCGCGCTCGGCCTGGTGCACGCGCATCTGGTGGGTCCGGGCGTGATCGACCTGTCCACCATGGTCGAGCGCATGAGCGTCTCGCCGGCCAAGGCGTTCAACCTCCCCGGCGGGACCCTGCGGAAGGGCTCCCCGGCGGACGTGACCGTGATGGACCCGGCGCACGTCTGGACGATCGATGCGGACACCTTCCTCTCGAAGAGCCACAACACCCCGTTCAACGGGTGGGAGCTCGCGGGCCGGGCCGTGATGACGGTGGTGGGCGGAAGGGTGGTCTGGGAGCTCGAGTAGCGAGCTGACGTCTGGACGCAGAAAGGCCCGGGAGGTGGCATGCGCCCCCCGGGCCTCTTCTGTTCGGGAGCCCCGATCAGCTCTTCGCCGTGACCTTGTTCAGGTGCCGGGCCAGCTGCCCCTTGAGGCGTGCCGCCTTGTTGGGATGGACGATCCGCTCCTGGGCGGCCTGGTCCAGCAGCGAGACGGCGGCCTTCACGAGATCCTGTGCCTGGTCGGCCTTGGACTCGCGGGCCCGCTTGAGGGCGGTACGGAGGCGGGAGCGCTCGGCCCGGTTCTTCTCCCGGTTGAGCTCGCCCGACACCATCCGCTTCTTTGCGCTCTTGATGTTCGGCATCGTCTATCCCCATGCGTTAACTGGCGATCGAGCCTGAAAAGATACCCTGGGCCCCAGGGGCGAACAATGGGAGGCCCAGGACCCCCCCCTAATTCAGGCTGAGCCCGATCCCCAGGACGAATACGTAGGCGTTGAACGGCCCAGTGTCCGCGAACTCGACCCCCTGGGTCCCGAAGAACGTGGCGAACGGGATGAACGCCGTGTGGGGGGCGAACTGGAACTCGTAGCCCGCCCCGGCGTGGAATCCGAGCCCGGTGTCGCTCTGCAGGACCGTGAGCGGAAGACCCTGCTGGACGATGTCGATCTCCGTCTGGATCCTCGAGATGCCGATGCCGCCGGTGACGAAGAACCCCCGCCTCAGGTACCACTGCCCGAAGGCGTCGGCGGTGCTCACGTTGAACCGCTGGTCGCCATCGTCGCTCGTCTGGAGCCAGGTATCGATCTCGCCCCCGACGACCAGCCCGCTCCTGATCAGCCGACCCACCCGGAAGTACCCGGACGGCTCGTTCTGCTTGGCGGTGAGGCAGCCGTCGCACCGCAAGGAGGCGGAGCCCTGTCCCCCTCCGATCCCCACGATGAACCTGACCACCGGTTGATCCTGCGCCTGTGCAACGCCAGGGACGAAGGCGAAGGCAAAGAGCCCGACGAACAAGAGAACCCGCGCAGACCGCATGACCCCTCCGGGAAATCGGGTGATCCTCGAGCCTGCACCTCTAACCCAAGAGTCGCCAGTAGCTTCCACGGTACCCCTCCGGTAGCTTTCCACCACCCATGGTCGTCATTCTATCTCTTCTGGTGCTTCTCTTCTCCATCGTGGTCCACGAAGTGGCCCACGCGTGGCAGGCCCGCCGTGAGGGGGATACCACAGCGGAGCAGCTCGGACGCATCACGCTGAACCCGATCAAGCACCTCGACCCCGTGGGGTCGGTGGCCGTGCCTCTGGTTCTGTACTTTTCCGGCTCGCCCTTCATGTTCGGCTGGGCGAAGCCGGTGCCGATCGACCCCCGCAACTTCCGGAACTTCCGCTGGGGCGACATCCGCGTGTCCCTGGCCGGGATCGTTTCGAACCTCGGTCTCGCCGTCCTGTGCACTCTGGGGACGGCGGTGATCGTGCAGTTCGCACAGGGCGGGACCCTCGGCACGGTCATGCGCATGCTCGAGTACGGGATCTACATCAACCTGGTGTTGGCGATCTTCAACCTGATTCCGATCCCCCCGCTCGACGGCTCGCACGTCCTCT
>CAMCNM010000152.1 GCA_945876015.1 Gemmatimonas phototrophica | reverse complement strand
CCCCGCGGCACCGAGCACCGCGGTCAGGTTCTTCATGACCCGCTCCGTCTGGGCCGACACGTCCCCGGGGACCACTTCCCCCGATGCCGGGTCGAGCGCGATCTGGCCCGAGCAATACACCCACCCGTCCACGACGATGGCCTGGGAGTAGGGACCGATGGCGCGCGGTGCGTCGGGGGTGGTAACGCTCTCGAGTCGGCTCATGCGGAGGTCCGGTGGGCTCGGAAGTGGGACAGGATCTCGTCGCGCGACACGGTCGCCACGCCCGCCTTGGCGACTTCCAGGGCGGCGGCGTGGTTGGCCAGAACCGCCGCCTCGAGCGCGCTCGCACCCGCGCCGAGCAGCAATGCCAGGACCGCGGTCACGGTATCGCCCGCGCCCGACACGTCGTAGACCGAGCGCGCGACCGCAGGCACCAGCGCGTGCTCGTTCGCGCTCTTGAGCGCCATACCGTGCTCGCCCAGGGTGAGCATCAGGTGCTGACAGCCGAGGCGCGCGCGAACCGCCTCCATCCATCCCGCGTCCTCGGGGCGGAGCTTCTCGCCGAGCGCGTCCGCCAGCTCCTTCGCGTTCGGCTTGAAGACGGTCGCGCCGACGAAGTCGAAGAACCGGTGCCGCTTGGGATCCACCACGATGGGAAGTCCGCGCTCCCGGCCCGCGCGGAGGACCGCGCCCACGACCTCGGGCACCAGCACGCCCTTGTTGTAGTCCTCGAGCACGAGCACGTCCGCGTCCTTCGCGAGCACGGTCACGGCAGCGGCGAGCTTCGCCGCGATGTCGGACCCGACGTCGCTGTCCACCTCGTGGTCGAACCGCACGACCTGGTGATGGCGGGCGAGCACGCGCGTCTTCACGGTGGTCGGCCGTTGGTCGGTGTCCACCAGGCCGCGGGTGGAGACGCCCAGGGCTTCGAGCTCGCGGCGCAGGAGGAGACCGCCCTCGTCCTTCCCCACGACGCCCACCACCGCGCAGGCGCCGCCGAGCGCGACGACGTTGTGCGCCACGTTGGCTGCGCCCCCCACGGCGGAGGTCTCGGCCTCCACGCGCACGACCGGCACCGGCGCCTCGGGCGAGATGCGGTCCACCGTCCCGGTCACGTAGCGGTCGAGCATCAGATCGCCCACCACGACGCAGCGCACGTCGGCCGCCGCGCGCAGGAGCGCGTCGACCCGGGCTTCCGTCAGGCGGTCGGCGCTCACTGGAGCAGCGCCTTGATGGTCATCTCGAACCCCGGATCCCTGGTGGAGACGGCCCCGATGGTGACGTACCGGATGATCCCCTCCCGGTCCAGCAAGAGGGTGGTCGGCAACCCGACGATCGCGTAGCGCTCCATCGCGATCATGTCCGGGTCGCGCAGGATCGTGTAGGAGACGCCGTATTGCTTCACGAACGCCGCGATCGCCTCGTCCGAACCCCGCGCATCCTGGCTGAGCCCGACCACCTCGAGGCCCTGGGGGGCGTACTTCTGGGCGACGCTCTCCAAGTAGGGAGTCTCCTCCTTACAGGGCTCGCACCAGGTGGCCCACAGATTCAGCAGGACGGGTGTCCCCCTCAAGGAGGCCAGGTGCACGGTGTCGCCGGAGAGGCTCAACACCTTAATATCGGGAGCGGAGATACCCCTGCCCGAGGGCTGATCCGGTGCCGAGCAGGCCAGGCCGAGCACAGCCAGGCCGAGCGCGACGATGGAGGTTCCTCGGGAGGCCGGTGTGCGGGGATTCCCCGCTCCGGCGTCACCCGGGATGAGCACGCGTGGATGGCGTAGAAGCATCGGCTCGGCGATGGGTGCGCAGGTCTATGCTGGCAGGGAACTTGCCCGGTGCACCGGGTAGTGGCGATCCGAGCGAGAAACATCGGCTAAGCCCTTGGGCGATGCAACGCGACGCGGGTGATTCGTCCGCAGCATTGCCGATGACAAAGCGGTCGGCGCCCCGCGCGCGCCCACCGGCCCAAACCGAGAGATCCGGGTCGGGGACGCTCACCTAAACAGGCTCATCATGAAATACCGCGTCCACGGGTTCGCCCTCCTCCTGACCGCCGCCGCGCTCTTGTTCGGCGCAGCACCGGCTTCAGCCCAGTTCGGGCGCAACCAGGTGAAGTACGAGGACTTCGACTTCAAGATCCTCAACACTCCGCACTGGGACCTCTACTTCTATTCCGAAGAAGAGGAGGCGATGAAGGACTTCGCGCGCATGTCCGAGCGCTGGTACGAGCGCTTCGCGCGGTCCTTCCAGCACGAGTTCGAGCAGACCAAGCCGATCATCGTCTACGCCGACCACCCGGACTTCGAGCAGACGAGCACGCTCCCGGCCTCGAATCTCGACCAGGGGATCGGAGGCGTCACCGAGTCGATCAAGAACCGGGTGATCATGCCGATGACCGGCTCCTACCGGGACACGGACCACGTCCTGGGGCACGAGCTAGTGCACGCCTTCCAGTACAACATCGCGCAGTCCCGGCGGGGCGGCGGATTCCAGGGACTGGGGAACCTGCCCGGCTGGCTGGTCGAGGGAATGGCGGAGTACTTCTCGCTCGGCCGCGAGAGCTCCCTGACCGGCATGTGGCTGAGGGGCGCTTTGCGCGAGGGTGACTTCCCCACCATCAAGGACCTGACCAGCGGCCAGAAGTACTTCCCGTACCGCTTCGGGCAGGGTCTCTGGGCGTACGTGGGCGGAACGTACGGCGACGACGCCGTCGTGCAGCTCTACCGCCGCTCGCTCCGGATCGGATTCGGACCGGCCATCGAGCAGGTGCTCGGGGTTGACCAGGACACGCTCTCGGCCCAGTGGAAGCGGTCCGTCGAAAGGGCCTACCTTCCCCTGATGGTCGATCGGACGCCGCCCGACTCGACGGGGACCGTCATCCTTTCTCCCAAGACGGAAGGCGGAAAGATCAACGTGGGTCCGGCGCTGTCTCCGGACGGTCGCTTCATCGCCTACATCTCCGAGAAGGACATCTTCTCCATCGAGCTTTACCTCGCCGACGCGAAGACCGGCAAGACGATCCGGAAGCTGTCGGACGCCACCACGAACCCCCACTACGACGCGCTGCGCTACATCGAGTCCGCGGGGACGTTCTCGCCCGACGGCAAGTACTTCGCCTACGCGGTCACTGCGAACGGAGACCAGCAGATCGTCATCGTGGAATCGGAGAACGGCAACATCTGGCGCATCGTCCAGCCCATCCCGAATGGCGGGCTCAACAATCCCGCCTGGTCGCCCGACGGACAGACGAT
This sequence comes from Gemmatimonas phototrophica, assembly GCA_945876015.1. Lineage (GTDB taxonomy): Bacteria > Gemmatimonadota > Gemmatimonadetes > Longimicrobiales > Gaopeijiaceae > UBA2988. Next base: position 2,303 of record CAMCNM010000152.1, on the reverse strand, counting down.
CGCGTTCAGCGGAACGGTCGGCGGATTCAGCGACCTCTACCTGTACGACGTAGAGACCCAGGCGGTGAAGCAGCTCACGAACGACAAGAACGGGGATTTCCATCCCGACTGGTCGCCGGACGGAGGGACGATCGCCTTCTCGTCCGACCGCGGCCCCGAGACCGACTTCGACGACCTGGTCTACAGCGAGTACGTGCTCGCCTTCTACGACATGGCCTCGGGCCGGGTGACCGCCCCTGACATCCTCGGGAACGTGCGTCAGTCCAATCCCCAGTACGCGCCCGATGGCTCGGTCTACTTCATATCCGACGCGGACGGATTCACCGATGTCTATCGCTACCAGCCCAACGACGGGTCGGTGACCAAGATCACCAACATCGCCACCGGCATCAGCGGATTCACGACGATGGGCCCGGCGCTCTCGGTGGCGGACAAGACCGGCGAGCTGGCCTTCACGGTGTTCTCGAATCTGGGCGAGTTCCACATCAGCACGCTGCCCGCGTCGCCCACGGGGACGCCCTTCGGGAAGCCCACCGCAGAGCAGATGGCCGCTCGTAACCTCCCCCCGCTGAGCCCGGATCGGTTCAGCGTGGTCGCCGAGTACCTGGCCGACGAGAAGACGGGCCTCCCGGCGGACGGCGCGTACGACCCCGCGACGGCGCTGGCCTACGAGCCGTCGCTCGCTCTGGACTATGTCGGCCAGCCTTCCCTCGGGGTCGGCAACGACGGCTTCGGCAACTACGTCGGTGGAGGCGCCTCGGCCTACTTCAGCGACATGCTCGGCGACAAAGTCCTGGCGACAGCGATCCAGGCCCAAGGGTCCGTGAAGGACATCGGCGGCCAGGTCTTCTACGCCGATCTCGGCGACCGCTGGAACTGGGCCGTCGGGTTGAGCCACATCCCGTACATGATCTCCTACATCTCCCAGGGGTCCGACCCAGATGGGTCAAACCCGTACTTAGGACAGATCCTGGACCGCCTGTACGTGAGCTCGGCAAGCGCCCAAGTGTCCTATCCGTTCTCGGTGAGCCGGCGCTTCGAGGCTCAGGGCGGATTCACGCGGTACGCCAGCAACCAGCAGATCCAGAAGTTCTACGTGGATCAGTTCGGGCGCTGCTGCATCAGACAGGAGCAGGAGGATCTGCCTTCGCGCTTCGACCCGCTCGACCTCGTGAACGGGAGCCTGGGGTTGGTCTTCGACAACTCGTACATGGGCTTCACCTCGCCGGTGCGAGGCGGGCGCTCGCGCTACGAGGTGGGTGGAACGGTCGGCACGATCAACTACCTCACCGTCGTGGCGGACTGGCGGCGGTACTTCGGGCTGAACCGAAACCTGACGTTCGCGACCCGCGCGCTGCACTACGGGCAGTACGGCAACCTGATCGCGAACGTAGACCAACAGGTCCTCCAGCCCTCATTCCTGGGCTACGAGTGGTTCATCCGCGGCTACGACTACAGCAGCTTCACGCCCGAGGAGTGCACCGCCAGCGCGAGCTCGACCGGGGGCAGCTGCCCGGTGCGCAATCGCCTCTTCGGGCACAAGCTCGGGGTGATGAGCGCGGAGTTCCGGGTGCCGCTGCTCGGCGTCGAGGAGTACGGGATGATCAACTTCCCGTTCGTCCCGACCGAGCTGGTCGCGTTCGCGGACGGCGGCGTGGCGTGGGACAGCCACCTGAGGAACGCCGACGGCTCTCTGGAGATGTCCGACGAGCCGGTCCTCGAGTTCGCGCGGAACTCGACCGAGCGCGTGCCGGTGTTCAGCACCGGCGTCGGAGCACGCTTCAACGTGCTGGGATTCATGGTTCTCGAGGCCTACTACGTCTACCCGTGGCAGCGGCCCGACAAGGGAGCCCACTGGGGATTCCAGATCGCGCCGGGTTGGTGACCCTGCGAGCCTGACGGATACAGGAACGGGCCCGGCGCCGTCTCGGCGCCGGGCCCGTTTTCCGTTCCATCCCGCTTTCGCGGCTAGAAGATCTCGAGGTTCACGTACTTCCTCGGGTTGGCGCGGAGGTCCGCGGCCACGTTCGCGATCTCGGAGGCGGCGCGGTTCAGGCTCACGTACAGGCTGTCGTCCTTCGAGAGCCGGCCAAGCGTCCCCTCCCCGGCCGCCATCCGCTGCAGCACCACGTCCAGCGAGCCGACCGCACGATCCAGCGTCGCGCCGGTCTGCCGCAGCACCATCGCGGTGCTGTCGGTCCGCGCCACGATCCGCGCGACGTCCGGCCCAGCGGCCGCCGCCGCTTCGAAGCCCCGGGCCGAGCGGTTGAGGCTCGACGTCAGGGTCGCGAGCTGGTCCCGCT
>CAMCNM010000151.1 GCA_945876015.1 Gemmatimonas phototrophica | reverse complement strand
CCTCGAGCAGGGATATCTCTGGAACAGCGGGATCTTCGCGTGGAGAGCCGACGTGTTCCTGGACGAGGTCCGGAGGCACGCGCCGTCGCTCGCAATGGCGCTTCGCCGCCTCGAGGCAGGGGATGTCGATGGCTTCTTCGCGAGGGTCGAGCCGTGCAGCGTGGACGAGGCCATTCTCGAACGCTCCGACAAGGTCGCGGCGATCGAGGCGCCGTTCGCCTGGGACGACGTAGGGAGCTGGGAAGGATTGGCGCGCGCGCGCGGCACGGAAGCGGGCGAGAACGTCGTGGTGGGATCCGGCAAAGTGCTCGACGGCTCCGACAACATCGTCTACGCGGACGGCGGCGCGGTCGTCCTCTGGGGCCTCTCCGACGTGGTGGCGGTGCACACGGCCGGCGTCACGCTCGTGATGCGCCGCGATCTCGCGCCCGAGATGAAGCGCCTCCTGGACCGGCTACCCGATCACCTCCGCCAGACGCCCCGCTGAGCCCGATGAAGCTCATCCTGTTCCACGACGCCGAAGCGCTCGCATGGGCGCCCTTCGTCGAGACCCGCCCCGTCGGCGAGATGCTCTTCGGAGCGTCCACCCTGCGCGAGCGGGCCGAGCGTGCCCTGGGGACGAGGGCGAGCGCGTACGCCGGAGCTCCGCACCTCGAGGGGTTCGACGAGGCCGGATCTCCCCCCCATCAGACGATCGCGGCCACGGCCGAGGAAGACCGCGTGCTGCTCTGCGTGCGCGCCGCGATCGAGCCGTTGGCCAGTCCCCTGCCAAGCCGCACGGCGACCCTGGTCGTCGACGGCAAAGTCGTGGGCTGGATGATCCCGGCCGGTACGGCTGCGCCGTCCGCGGAGGATCTCCGGTCGCTCGGTGGGCGGCGCGGAGAGACGGTGCCGCTCGGCGGAGAGCTGCTCGCACGTCCATGGGACCTGATGGCAGGCAACGCGACGCGTATCGCGGCGGACGCCACGCGCGAAACCCACGGTGCCGGCGGCTCCACCCTGTCGGGCGTACACCTGATCGGCACGCACCGCGTGCTGCTCGGCGAAGGCGCGGCGATCGAGCCCGGCGTGACGCTGGACCTCCGCTCGGGTCCTGTCTGGCTCGCTGCGGGCGCACGCGTCGAGGGACCCGCGCGTGTGACCGGACCCCTCTACCTGGGCGCCCGCTCGACGATTCTGGGCGGCCCGGTCAGCACTTCCTCGATCGGCCCCGCGTGCAAGGTGCGCGGCGAGGTGGCCGACTCCGTGATCCTCGGCTACTGCAACAAAGCGCACGACGGGCACCTCGGCCATGCGGTGCTGGGGCGCTGGGTCAACCTCGGCGCCGGCACGACGAACAGCGACCTCAAGAACACCTACTCGTCCATTCGCGTCAGACTGCCCACCGGCGAGGTTGACACCGGCCACATCAAGGTCGGCTGTTTTCTCGGCGACCACGTGAAGACGGGCATCGCGACGCCCATCAACACGGGCACGATCGTCGGCGCCGGCAGCAATGTCTTCGGCGGCCGCATGCCGCCGACGTACGTGCCACCCTTCTCCTGGGGTGAAGGCAGCGCGCTCGACGAGTACGAGTTGGAGCGCTTCCTCGGCACCGCCGAGGTGGTCATGCGCCGCCGCGACGTGGAACTCACCCGGGGCATGCGCCAGGTGCTCACGAGCGCGTTCGAGTCGAGCCGAAGCGAGCGGACGGTCCGGAAGGGCTGACGATGAGAGTCTGCTGTCTGGGGAGCGGCAGCGCGGGGAACGCGGTTCTGGTCGAGGTCGAGGGCACCCGAATCCTGGTGGACGCGGGCTTCAGCGGTAAGGACCTCGAGAATCGCCTCGCCGCCATCGATCTCGCCCCCGAGGCGATCGACGCCATCCTGATCACCCACGACCACGGCGATCACACGCGCGGGGCCGGGGTGTTCGCTCGACGCCACGGCACGCCGGTCCACATCACCGAGCGGACCCTGAACGCCTGCCGGGAGCTGTTTCGGGGGAACGAGCGGACGGTTTCCTACCGCGTCGCGCATCCTTACCTGCTCGGCGGACTCCGCGTCGAGCCCTTCCTCACCGTCCACGACGCCGCGGATCCGGTCGGCATCGCGCTGGTGGACGTCGCCACCGGGGCGAGGCTGGGCATCGCCACCGATCTGGGGCGGCCGACGGCAGGGGTGCACCACGCGCTCTCGGGGTGTGACTTCGTCGTGCTCGAGGCAAACCACGACGAGGTGATGCTCCGGATGGGACCCTATCCGTGGTCGGTGAAGGCGCGCATCGCGTCGAGCCACGGGCACCTCTCCAACCACGCCGCGGCCCGCTTCGCCACGGGGCTCATGCATCCGCGCCTGGCGGGCGTCCTGCTCGCACATCTCTCGGTCGAGTGCAACCACCGCGACCTCGCGCACGAGGTCGTGGGCGAGGCGCTGGAAAAGAAGGGCTGGCACGGATGGCTGGACGTCGCCCGCCAGGACGTGCCCGGTCCGATGCTGGACGTGGAGGACCTGCGAACTCGAAGCGGGCCGGATCAGCTCACGCTGCTCTGAGCCGTCCGGACCGCCTCAGAACATACCGGGGATGAGTCTCCGGATGACGCGCATCATGTCGTTGTAGAACGCGAATAACATGATCGCGATCAAGATCCACAGGCCGACGTTCGACCACCGCAGGCGCTGCTCGATCGACAACGCCCGCCCGCGGATCCCCTCGATGGCGAGGAACAGGAGATGTCCGCCGTCGAGCACCGGAATGGGGAGGACGTTGAGAACGGCCAGATTCACGCTGAACAACGCCATGAACTGGAGGAACTGGTCCACCCCGGCCCTGGCGGCCTGACCCGACGCCTCGCCGATGGTCACGATGCTGCCGACCGAGCTCGCCGGGACCTCCCGCGACGCCAGCTTCCCGAGGAAATCGAGGATCAGGGTCGCGGTACCGCTCGTCTGCCGCGCGCCGTACCCCAGTGCGGAAATGATGCCGACCTTCCGGTAGGCGACGTCGTCGAAGGGCGGGTAGACTCCGATCTTTCCGACTGTCCGACTTTCCCCCGTCACCGGATCGACGCTCGTCTCTGGTTCCGGGGTCACCTGCAGCTCGAGCCGATCCCCCCCCCGCTCCACCGACAGATCGATCTGATTCCCGGGCTGCGACTGGACCTGCTCGACGAAGTCGTACCAGCTCGCCACCTTGGTTCCGTTGACGCTCAGGATCCGGTCATCGGTGCGCATGTTCGCGCGCTCCGCGGGCGAGCCGGGGTTGACCGCTCCGACCTTCGGTTCGAGCCATGCGTTGATCGCGGTGACGACCCTGATGCGGCTGTCCTGGTCGGCCGGGAGATCGACGCTGACGGTAACCGCCGGACTCTGGGTCACGACTTCGGTGGCGCCCGCCGGCGCCTCGGCCAACACGGAGGTGACCTGCCCCCACGAATCGACCGGCTGGCCCCCGATCCGAACGATGGTTGCGCCGATGGGGAGCTGAGCGAGCGCCTCGGTGCCGGCGGGGAGCGCTCCCCCGACCACCTGGCCGATGCGGGTGCCGCGGAGCTCGGGCACACCCCAGATCGCGACGACCGAGGTGAAGAGCAGGAACGCGAACAGGATGTTCATGATCACGCCCGCCGAGATGACGAAGGCGCGGGCCGCGAGCGACTTCTGGTCGAAGTCGCGGGGTGAAGGCATGCGCGGCTGGGGCTCAGCTCCGCCCTCGACCTTCTCCATCACCTCGTCGTCCATCCCACCCATCTTCACGTAACCGCCGAGTGGGATCACGGAGAGAACGTACTCGGTCTCGCCGCGCCGGAAACCGAACAGCTTTGGCCCGAGGCCAATCGAGAATCGCTGCACCTCGATGCCCACGCTCTTCGCGGCCATGAAATGACCCAGCTCGTGCACGAAGATGAGAACGCCGAGCACGACCATCGTCGCGAGAATGGTCATGCGCCCGCCCCCTTCTCCGCCGCACCCATCTGCTCGAGCGCGGCACACGCGGCCACGCGCGCTGCCCGGTCCGCCTCGAGCACGTCGGCGACCTCGGTCACGGGGCGCTCCGTCGTCTGGTCGAGGACCGTCTCCACGACCGTGGCAATCGCAGTGAAGCCGATCCGCTCACCGAGGAAGGCCGCCACCGCCACCTCGTTCGCCGCGTTGAAGACCGCCGGAGCGGTTCCGCCGCGCCGTCCTGCGCCCGCTCCGAGCTCGAACAGCGGAAAGAGCTCCGGATCCATGGCCTCGAACGTGAGCGGCGACGTGCGTACCGGGTCGAAGGTGCGGAGCCGCGGGTCGTCCACCCGATCAGGGTGGCTCAGCGCGTAGAGGATCGGCAGCTCCATGGTCGGGAACCCGAGCTGCGCGAGTACGGAGCCGTCCACGAACTCCACGAACGAGTGGACGACCGACTGGGGATGAACGACTACTTCGATCGCCTGGTACGGCATCCCGTAGAGATGATGAGCTTCGATCACTTCGAGCGCCTTGTTCGCTAGAGTCGCGGAATCGATCGTGATCTTGGCGCCCATCGCCCACGTGGGATGGCGGAGTGCATCAGAGGGACGTACGCCCTCGAGCGCGCTCCGGTTCCATCCACGGAACGGCCCACCGGACGCCGTCAGGACGATGCGCGCCACCGCGCCGCGGTCCGAGCCCGCCAGGCACTGGAGGATCGCCGAGTGCTCGCTGTCGATCGGGATCAGGGCCCCGCCGCCCCGCCTGGCGGCCTCGAGCACCAGCGGCCCGCCCGCGACCAGCGACTCCTTGTTGGCCAGGGCCACGCGCTTTCCGGCCTCGAGCGCCGCGAGGGTGGGCTCGAGCCCGGCCGCGCCCACCAGGCCGTTCACGACCACGTCCACGTCGGGATCGGAAGCGACGGAAAGGAGCGCGTCGCGTCCGGCTTCCCATTTCGCCGGTGGGAGATCGCGCTCGGCCCCGAGCGCCGCGCCGTCCACGATGACCGCCCGGCGCGGGCGCACCCTGGCGACCTGCTCGGCGAGCCCGGCCATCGAGCGGTTCGCGGCAAGCGCGACCACCTGGAACCGCGTGGGATGCCGCGCGATCACCTCGAGCGTGCTCTTCCCGATCGATCCGGTAGAGCCCAGGATCGCGACCCGGAGCGGCGCCGTCATCGGGTCGCTCCGATCAATGCGAGCACGCCATACGCGACCGGAAGCGCGTAGAGGAGCGAGTCGATGCGGTCGAGGAAGCCGCCGTGTCCGGGAAGGAGCGTGCCCGAATCCTTCACGCCGGCCTCGCGCTTGAGCACCGACTCGGCCACGTCCCCGAGCGGCGCTGCGACCCCGATCACTGCGCCCACCAGCGCTCCAGTCATCACCGAGACGTTCGCACCGGCGAGACCGGACAAGAAGAACCGGGCGACCAGGGCCGCCGCGACCGCGGATCCGATCAGGCCCGCGATCCCGCCTTCCAGCGTCTTACCTGGGCTTGCCGCCGGGAAGAGCTTGGTCCGACCGATCGCGCGCCCGACGAAGTAGGCGGAGCTGTCTCCAACCCAGACCGCCACCAGCGGAAGGAGCACGAATCCCATCGCGGGCCAGGACGGGCCGAGCGAAGGGGGCAGGA
>CAMCNM010000150.1 GCA_945876015.1 Gemmatimonas phototrophica | reverse complement strand
TCCGCGTTCATGCCGGGCCGGAGCGTGCCATCGCGATTGTCCAGCCGCACAATCACCGGGAACATGGTCACGCTCTGCTGCACCACGCCCATCGGCTCCACCTTGTCCACGTAGCCCTGGAAGGTGCGGTCGGGGAACGCCTCTACCTTCACGGTGGCGGTCATCCCCTCGCGGATCTGACCCATGTCGGTCTCATCCACGAGGGTCCGCACCTGCATCTTGAGCAGGTTCGCCATCACGAAGAGCGTCGTCCCTCCCGACACGTTGCCGGACGCGGATTGGATGACCTGTCCCTCTTCCACGCTCTTCGAGATGATCGTTCCGGCGAGCGGGGCGGTGATCGTCACGTCACTCAGACGGAGCTCTGCCAGCTCCTTGTTGGTCACCGCCTTCACCAGGCCGGCTTGGGAGTTGGCGAGATCGAGGCGGGAGTTCTCGTACTCCTGCGCGGTGATTACGCCCGCGTCGAGCAGATCCTTCGAGCGCTTGTTCTGCGCCTGGCTGATCTCGAGCCGGGCCCGCGCCACCTCGAGGTCCGCCATCGCCTGGTCGTAGCTGTTGCGGACGTCACGGGGATCGATGCGCGCGAGCAGCGCTCCCGTCTGCACGAGGTCGCCCACGTCAACCGAGAGGCTGAGGACTTCTCCCGAGGCCTTGCTCTTCACCTCGACCTTACGGATCGGCTCGACGGAGCCGGTCGCTTCGGCGGTGATGCGGAGCGCGCCCTTGGTCACGCTGGTGGTCTGGAGCTCCGCGACCGGCACCACCTCGCCCTTGTTGCAGCCCGCGGCCGCCACGGAAAGGGAAAGCAGCGCACCCAGGATACGCGCACGGCCGGTCTTCAAAGTGATGCCTCCACGGTCTCGGTAAGGAAATCGGATTCGACCACGCCGTCGCGGAGGTGGACCTGGCGATGCGCGTGCGCGGCGATGTCGGACTCATGGGTGACCAGCACGATGGTCTGCCCCTCACGGTTCAGCTTGCCGAGCACCTGCATGATGTCCGCGCTCGTCACGGAGTCGAGGTTTCCGGTCGGCTCGTCGGCGAGCAGGAGGGCCGGCTCGTTGACCAGGGCGCGCGCGATCGCCACGCGCTGGCGCTGGCCGCCCGACAGCTCGGGCGGCTTGTGCTGCATGCGCTCGCCGAGGCCCACCAGCTCGAGCTTCTCCTTGGCGCGGCGATACCGATCCTTGGAGGACACTCCGGCGTAGATGAGCGGAAGCTCCACGTTGTGGAGCGACGTGGAGCGCGGCAGGAGGTTGAACGTCTGGAAGACGAACCCGATCTCCTTGTTGCGCACGCGCGCCAGCTGGTCGTCGGTCTGCTCGCTGACGAGCTGGCCGTTCAGCCAGTACTGACCCTCGCTGGGCGTGTCGAGGCACCCGAGCAGGTTCATGAACGTGCTCTTGCCCGATCCCGACGGCCCCATGATCGCGACGAACTCGCCGCGGCCGATGGTCAGATCGACGCCGCGCACGGCGCGCACGATCTCGGCGCCCAGGTGATAATCCTTCTTCAGACCGATGGTACGGATGACGGGATCCATCAGAGCTCCTTGCCGATCACGGCTTCGAGCTGCGCCCGGGCCGTGACGTAGTCGTAACGCGCGCCCACCAGGTTCACTCGCGCCTGATCCAACGCGATCTGGCTCGTCACCACGTCGAGCACGGTCGCGACGCCCACGCGGTAACGCTCGCGCACCGCGCGCAGGTCCTCCTCCGCGAGTCCCACCGCTTCCTGCGCGATTTCGATCGCCATGGTCGCGGTGTGGAGGGCACGCAGCGCTCCGTCCGCGTTCTGGCGGGCGGCGAGCCGCGCATCGTCCTCCTGCAGGCTGGTCACGCGGCGCGTCTGATCCGCGCGCGCGACGGTGGCCTCGCGCTGAAAGCCGTTGAAGATCGGATAGCTGCCCGACAGGCCGAAGCTCCAGCTCTTGCTGCCGCCGCTGAACGAAGCGTCCTGGTTCGCCCAGCTGTACCCGGAAGTGAGCCGCAGCGTCGGGAGGTACAAGGTCTTCGCGGCGCTATACGCGGCGTTCGCGGCCCCGGTCGAAGCCACCGCGGCCCGCACGGAAGGAGCGGACGCCTCGGCCGTCGCGAGGATCTCCCCGTCTGTCATCGGCAGGGGCGAAGGGTCGAGGCCGGCGGGCACCACCGGGGTCACCGGCTCGGCGAGCCCGACCTGCCGGGCCAGCGCGAAGCGAGAGGACTGCGCGGTCGTCTCCGCGGTCAGCACCGCCTGGCGTGCGTTCACCCACTCGAGGCGCGAGCGTAGCGTGTCCGACTTGGTGGCCATGCCCACCTGCGCTTGCCGGCGGGTCATGTCCATGCTTTCCTGCGCCTGGGCGAGACGCGCGTTCGCCACCTCGAGCAGCTCGCCCTGGCGGAGCGCCGTGAAGTACAGGCGCTTGGTCGTGAGCGTGACCTGGAAGCGCTGATCGTCGCGCCGCGCTTCAGCGGCGCTCAGGTCCGCCTTGCTCCTGCTCAAGTCCGAGAACTGGCGACCCCCGTTGAACAGATCGAGGCCCGCGGAGAGGCCGGCGTTGTAGGAGTCCGCGCTACCGGTCACGATCCGGTCGGTGGCCGGATCGAAGCGATCCGCGCTGCGGAGCGAAGCACCCGAACTGGCCGAGAGCGAAGGCAGGAATGCGCCGAACGCCGTCAACTTGCCCGTCTCCGCGTTCTCCACCGCGCTCTCGGACTGGGCCATCGCCGGGCTCTTCACGAGGGCTCGCTGGATCGCTTCCTCGAGCGTGATCGTCCCGGAGGCGCTCGGTGCCTGCTGTGCGCCGGCCGAGGCCGAGACCGCAAGGAAAGCCATCATACCGGCCGCGAGCAGCATGGGTCGCGACCCCTTCATCATGTACTTCATATGGTTATCGGGATCCTTGATTCCCGTCGCCGTCCCGTCTCCGGTCACGCGCGAGGAGAGAGTCGTATTGAGCGGCCTGCGCGGGCGTCATCACCTGCTTGATGGCGCTGCGCGAGCTGTCGGCGAGGGCGGCGAAGCGGGGATCGTAGACGTCCCTGAACGCGCGCTCGGAGGCCTTCATGGCCAGGTAGAGCGAATCGATCCGGGACTCCTTCATGAGCGCCCGGGCCGCGACCTTGCGGTGCTCGAGGATGACGTCGGCCGCCGCCACCTGCTCCGGCGTGAGCGCAGGCTGCACGCGCGTGTAGGTCGGAGCGCGCCGCTCGTTCCGCTGGCGCTGCTGAGCGTCACGGCCCTCGGCGTTCGCCATGGGCTGGGCGTCGAGCCTCCGGTCCCATGCCGCTCCGAGCAGGAATCCCGCGGCCAGCACGAGCGCTAGGATGGCGACCGTCGCGAGCTTCACCCTCTGCACCTTCCCGATCTGCATCTCCCACACCTCAGTTGACTGCGGACTTCAGTAGACCTCGTTCACCACCACGATCGCACCACCGGGATCAGCCGTCTCGAAGGAAGGCATGACCGGCGCCTCCATCCCTTCCCGCAGCAGCTCGTCCATCGTCATGTCCGGCATCGGCACGGCCGCTGACGGCTCGGCGAGCGCTTGGACCAGGACGAACCAGGCGAGAGCCGCGGCCACGGTCGCGCTCGGCACGACGGTGCACCACCACGAGAATATCACCTCGCTCACCGTCGCCTCGCGGCGGCGCCGCTTCGCCAGCTCTCCGACCGCCGAGGTGACCACCCAGCGATGGAACCGGTGCCAGTAGCCGGGATCGGTCCGCTCAGGATCGAGCGTGACCAGCAGGCTGCGGATGCCGACGTCGATGTCTTCGTTCATCATCCCACCTCTTCGGTTCCGGTCCGGCGCAGCGCCGCGAGCGCACGTCTCAAAGCTTTTCTCGCGAAGTGCAGGTGAGAGCGGACCGTCCCGGAAGGGAGCTCGAGGCGGTCCGCGATCTCTCTGTGCTTCCACCCCTCCAGGTCATGGAGGAGCACGATCTGTCGCTGGATCTCGGGAAGGTCCTTGAGGGCGTCCGTGAGGCTCCGCCTGAGTTCCAGCGCCTCCATCTCCCGCTCCGGTGTCGGCGTCTGCGACCTCGTAGACTCCGGCACCTGGTCGGTATCCCTCAACACTTCCCTACGAACCAGGTTGCGCGCGCGGTTTCGGACGATCGTCATCAGCCAGCCCGCGAACTTTTCCGGGCTCCGACATTCGTCCAGCCGCTCGAGCGCGACGAGGAGCGACTCCTGGGCGGCGTCCTGCGCATCCTCGTGCCGACCCGTGACCGAGAGCGCGACCGCGTAGGCGGAGCGCATGTAACGCTCGACCAGCGCGCCGAACGCGTCCTCGTCACCCTCTCGCGTCCGCGCGACCAGCTCGCTGTCGCTCAGGTCCTGGAGCTTCGCCACCATCAAGACACCGCGTCCGGGGTCGGTGTTGAAACGGGCCGCCGGTGCGCCGGCGGCCCGTTTCCCGAAACCTAACGACCCCAAGGGCGGGTGGGACTCGAGGTCACCGGCCCGGCCCGAAGCCACGCCCGCCGCGTCCTCCGCGTCCTCCGCGGGCGCGCGCGCCCGCGCGCATCCCGTCCCGGAGGCCCTGGCGATAGGCCCTCACCTGAGGGCCACCGCGGCCGAAGCCGGGGCCCATGGCGCCCGGACCTCCGCCCAACGGACCTCCCGGACCCATCTCGGGACCGAATCCAGCGCGAGGCCCCGCTCCACCGGGGCCGCCGGGGCCGGCCGGGCCACCGGGCGCGCCCGGACCACCGCGACCGCCACGCCCACCGGGACCGCGCCCGCCACGCCTCGCGAGCTCACCGAGCCGGTCACGCTGTTCCTGCGAGAGGATGCCCTCGAAGCGACCACGCTGATCCTCGCGCGCCTTCTCCGCCTGATCGCGCAGGGCCATCATCTTGTCGCGCGCGGCCGCGCGGTCGGTCGATGCCTCGTCGCGCAACTTCTCCATCTGATCGCGGAGGTCGGTATCCGCCTTCTGCAGATCGGTCCGCAGCGCCTCGAGCTTCTGCACCTGATCGGCGGAGAGTCCGAGCGAATCGCGTCGCTCCAGAGCCAGACCGATCATCCCATCCATCGGCGCGCCGCCCGGCGCCATTCTCGCGCCCATGTCCCGGCCGCGCCCTGGAGCACCCTGAGCACCGGGACCCCCTGGGCGCTGCGCCGCGACCGGCGCGGCCATCAGGAGGACCGCCGTCAGCACCCGCATCGTCGTCTTCATCATCTCGATTCCCCGTCGGCGACCGTGCGCCGATCTCATGCTGGAGTTCCGCGTCGCGAGGCGACCTCGTGAGATCGTCCTCGCCTGCGTTGGAATGGACGCACGCGAGTGAGCGGTCGTTACGTCCCGCTCAATAACCCTTCTGCCCTTTCTTGCGCGTGTCGGGGAAGACCTCGGATCGCTGCTGCACGACGCGATACGGCCGCGCGCGGGCGAGCAGGTCGATCAGATCGTCATCGGCGAGCTCGTTCAGACTGGGGACGGCGCTCAGGATTTCGCGCACCGGCAGATCGGGCCCGGCGGCGCGCGAGAACAACAGGAGGAGGAGGGACGCGCGGGAATCGGTGCCACGTCCCGACGACGCGCGCCCTCCCTCGCTGACGATCCAATCCTCCC
>CAMCNM010000149.1 GCA_945876015.1 Gemmatimonas phototrophica | reverse complement strand
CGAGACCCGAATGGGCCTCGTCCAGCCCGGCCTGCGCGCGCCGCATCGCCAGCGCGATCAGATCCTTCCGGCCCTCGGCGAGCACGCGATCGACCGGCATCTCCGCGATCGATCGGGTCATCGCGGCGATCACCTCCGCCTTGAGGATGCGGTCCGAGTCGGGTCCGTAGAACTGCCAGTCGATCGGATCGCGCACCCGGTAGCGGGCCATCACGCTCAGCTGCAGGACGTTGTGGTCGCCGGAGAGCGCGTAGCCCTCGACGAGCGGGTCGATCGAGACGCCCCAGTTGGCGGGGATCTCGTCGGGATCCGAGATCCCCTGGGACGCGAGGCCCGCGATGATCGTCTGCCGCACCGTCTTGGTCTTCACGCGCACCACCTCGTCGATCGGACGGGGCAGCGCGAACATCAGGCCGGGCGGGTGCTGCTGCAGCGCGGGCGTGTCGCCGAGCAGGCGCCCCCAGCGCAGCACGATCGCGACCTCGGCGGACCGCACGATGGTCGTGCCCGAGAACGCGTAGATCACCGCCATCGCGATGATCCACCAATGCATGCGCTGCCACGCGCCGTCCAGAAGGCGCGCGACCGGCAGCGCGAGGCGCCGGATCTCCGAGGGAGGCCCCTGCCTTCTCACCGCGCGCTCTGGCTCTGGAACAGGGTGAACGGCTCCGCGTCGGTGCGGAGGATGAGCGACGTGCTCGGGTTCATGATCTTGCCCAGCGACTCGAGCGACCGCGTGAAGCGGTAGAGGTCGGGGTTCACGCGATGCGCATCCGCATAGGTGCGCGCGACCTGGGCCGCCGACTCGCCGCGGATGCGCGCCTCTTCCTCGGCACCTTTCGCCCGGATCTGCGCGGCCGCGAGCTCGGCCTCCGAACGGATCTTGCTCGCCTCGAGCTCCCCCTCGGCGGTGAACTTGGCCGCGAACTGGCGGCGCTCCGCCTTCATCTGCTCGAAGACCGCGATCACGTTGTCCTCGGGCAGCGCGAGCCGCTCGATGCGCACCTGCTCGATCGTCACGCCGTAGCTCGTCGCCGCGGCCTCCTGCGTGGACGCGAGCAGCTCGGCCTCGATCTGGTCCACCTGCAGGTCCTGCGGATTGGTCGAAACGAGGGCCGAGAGGTCGTGGCCCCCGAGCGTCCCGATCGCCGCGTTGGTGAGCAGCCCATCGAGCTTCTGCTCGGCGCTGCCGGCCACACCGATAGACTGCGTGTAGGCGAGCGGATCACCGATGCGCCAGATCACGAACGTGCGCGCGATCACGTTCTTCTTGTCGCGCGTGAGCATTTCGGTCAGGCCGGTCTCGTAGACACGCCGGCGCATATCGAGCCGGTTCGCCTCGTCGATCGGATACGGCAGCTTCCAGTGGAGGCCCGCCTCGGTCGCGGTGCGCAGGGGATGGCCGAAGCGCGTCACGATCACGGCTTCTCCCTCGCGCACCACCACTCCGGTGGCGCTGAAGAAGATCGCGAGCAGCGCGAGGCTGCCCATCACGGCGCGCAGCCAGCGCTGCGTCTTCAGGGCTCGATCCACAGCTCTCCTCCATCCCGCGTGAAGCGGAAGTCCACCACGGTGAATTTCTTTCCGGTGAGACTCTGCTCGAGCGTCTCGAGCTTGCGGCGGAACTGATACTCGATCGGCGCCGCCTGGTACTGCGCCAGCAGCGTCCGGAAGCTCCACGCCTCGCCCGTCGCGCGCGCTAGATCCTGAGCCCCCTGCGCCCGCGCGGCCGTCTGCTGGTTGAGCACCAACGCCTCGGCTCCCGGCAGCGCGCCGTTCCGGAACGCCTGCGCGTTCACCACGGCCGTCGTGCCCTTGATCTGCGCCGAGACCACTCCCTCGTATGCGGGCGCGACCGCGACCGGCGGGTGCATCCCCGACATGGTCATGGCCACGATCTGGACGCCGAGGCCCAGCTTGTCCGCCTCCTCCTGCACCATCGTCCGCATCCGGTCAGTGAGCAGCACCATGTTCTCCGAGAGCGCGTCCGAGAGCGTGAGGTTCACGGTGTTGCGCATCACGGCCCGGTACGCGAGAGCGCGCAGCGCGACGGCGGGGTTCTGCGTGTTGTAGCGCCACGCGCGCGAGTCCACGATGCGGAACTGCACGACGCCGTCGATGGTGATCAGGTCGCGGCCGTCGCCCAGCAGCAGCGTGAACTCGTTCTGCACGTGCAGGACCGACCAGAGCACGTCCTCCGGCCCGTCCTGGGGCTCCTCCTCGTTGCCGATCGGGAGCGCCTGCACGCGGAGCGTCGGGATCCGGTAGACCTTGTCGATGGGCCACGGGAGGTGGAGGTGGAGGCCCGACCCGAGCGGCTCTCCCTGCACGGGAACCCCCAGCCGCTCGACCAGCCCCTCCTCCTGCACGCCCACCACCGTGAGCGACGTCGAGAGCCATCCGAACACGAGCAGGCAGATCGCGAGCGGCTCGATGCTCTGCCGCACGACCGTGACGGCCCAGGTGGACCGCAGGTCGATCCCGAGTCCACGCTCGCCGGCGTCGAGCACGCTGCCGAGCACGTTCCAGCGGCTGCCGAGAATGGAGAAGACGGCGAGATCGGTCGGGAAGCGCGGCGTGACGCCCCGCTGCCGACGCGCGAGCAGCAGGTTGACGCAGATCGCGCCGTTGATCGCGACCAGCGCGAAGTGCATCCCCCTCAGAACGGCGAGCAGCGACGACTCGAACCGCAGATCCTGCGACCAGTACCTCAACCCCACCGAAACGGTCGTGAGCAGCAGGACCCAGGCGGTCGTCCGCGCCGCGCGCGAAAGCCCGCGGGCTTCGGGAAGGCGCGTGGGGTCGAGCTCCGCCAGGTAGCGCGCGGCGGTCGCGGCCAGCGCCACGGCGAGCAGGCAGCCGCCCGCGAAGAGACCCGTGAAGCGCGGGCTCATCGGCCGCGCGAACTGCGGATACCTGAGCGCCATCACGATCGCGACGATCCCGAGGATCGCGACCGAGTACTGGATGATACGGAGCGTGGCGGGCGCCCGGATCCCCGCCGCCACCCGGTGAGGCAGCGTCTTGAATCCCGCGCGTAGCTTCGAGGACCACCGCGCGAAGCGGCCGGTCGGAAGCTCGTCCAGCGGCGCGGGCCGGGTCTCCGCGGGCGTCGTTGCCGCGGACCGCGCGGC
Organism: Gemmatimonas phototrophica; assembly: GCA_945876015.1. Classification (GTDB taxonomy): domain Bacteria; phylum Gemmatimonadota; class Gemmatimonadetes; order Longimicrobiales; family Gaopeijiaceae; genus UBA2988. The sequence continues at coordinate 2,436 of CAMCNM010000149.1, read as the reverse complement.
CTGCGCGGCGAGGGCGCCGATCAGCATCCCGGCGAACAGCACGAGCGTGACCGCCGCGTCGAGCAGGGTCTTCAGGTAGATCAGCCGGCCGGCGCGGACGCCCACGACCGTCGCAGCCACGGCCAGCGCGACCAGGAGGAAGAGGACCCCACGGAAGCGATCCCGACCGGGCTCCATCCCGGGATCGTGTTCCGCGCCGTGCGATCCGGGACGCCCGTGGCCATAGGCCGGCTCCGGGTCGATGCCGAGCTGGGCATCGACCTCGGGAGTTGTCCTGGAGGGGGTCACTGCGTCAGCCATGGCGTGCCCGTCACCTGTAGAACGTGCCGGCCTTCACCCGGGGAAACGTATGGCGTCAGGCTGCCCGGGCCAACTCACACCCGGATGATCTGGCTCCGGTCGGTACCCACCGACACCATCGTGATGGGCGCCCCGGTCAGCTCCTCGACCCGGTCGAGGTAGGCGCGGGCGTTCTTCGGGAGATCCTTCAGGCTCTTCGCCCGGGTGGTGTCGGCCTGCCAGCCGGGGTGGGTCTCGTAGCGCGGCTTCACCGACTCGAGCGACCACGTGTCGGCGGGGAATTCCTCGGTGTCCCCGTGCGCGGTCGAGTACGCGACGGTGATCAAGATCTCGGGGATGGTGTCGAGCACGTCGAGCTTGGTCACCGCGACGCCGGTCAGTCCGTTCACGCGCGCGGCGTATCGGGCGAGCACCGCGTCGAACCATCCGCAGCGACGCGGACGGCCGGTGGTCGCGCCGTACTCGCCGCCCAGGTCGCGGATGTGCTGATCCATCTCGGGCTCGAAGCCGCTCGGCAGCGGGCCGTTCCCCACCCGCGTGGTATAGGCCTTCACCACGCCCACGACCGAGTCGATCGCGGTCGGCCCGATGCCGACCCCCGTGCCCGCGCCTCCGGCCGTGGTGTTGGACGAAGTCACGAACGGATAGGTGCCGTGATCGAGATCGAGCGCGGTCCCCTGCGCGCCCTCGAGCAGCACCCGCTTGCCTGCACGGAGCGCCCTGGTCACCTCGAGGCCGGTGTCGGTCGCCATGCCGAGCAGCCGTCCGCCCAACTCGAGGCTCTTCCGCACGTCGGCCTCGAGCTCATCCTTGGGCTCGGCCGACCCGCCGCCGATCCGCTGGCGCGCCCGCTCGAGACCCTCGCGCACGCGCTTCTCCATGCGCTCGCCGCCGCGCAGATCCGCCACGCGCACGCCGACCCGGCCGGCCTTCGCCTCGTAGGCGGGGCCGATGCCGCGTCCGGTGGTGCCGATCTTCTCTGCCGCCTTGTCCTCGGACGCGCGGTCGTGCGCCTTGTGATAGGGGAGGAGAAGGTGGGCGCGCTCGCTCACGCCGACGCGGCCCTCCACGTCGATGCCGCGCTTCGCGAGCGCCTCGTACTCCTCGAAGAACTGGAGCACGTCGAGCACGACCCCGTTGCCGAGCAGGCAGCGCTTGCCGGAGTGGAGGATACCCGAGGGAATCTGGTGGAGAATGAACTGCTCCTCTCCGATGTGGACGGTGTGCCCCGCGTTCGCGCCGCCCTGATAGCGCGCGATCACGTCCACATCCTCCGCCAGAACGTCGACGATCTTTCCCTTGCCCTCGTCGCCCCACTGGCAACCGACGATCACCGTGCATTGGCCGTTGGCCATTACCGCCTGACTCCTTGGATCCTGGACACGAAAAAGGCCCGCCCCGGGGGGGACGGGCCTTCACTGGTGCATCCTCTGGGGGAAGCTATTCCGGTCGGGGGGAAGCGTCAACGCTTCGCCCGATCAGCGCCCCCCGAACATCTTGGACATCTCGTCCCCGTAGCCCTGCTGCGGGGCACCCGCATTGGCGCCGCTGGCGCCGAACGTGTTCATCTTCAGGTCGAAGTCGGTCGGGTTGTTGGCCGCGGCCATGGCGACCCGGAAGTCGATCGTGCCTGCCTTCACCAGCTTCATCACGTGCTGGTCGAAGCTCTGCGAGCCATAGCTGTCGCCGCCTTCCTCGATGAGATCGTAGATGTCGTCGAGGCGACTCTGGTCCTTGATGCACTCCCGGATCGTGCCGGTCACGGGCATGATCTCCAACGCCGCGATCCTTCCCTTCCCGTCCTTGGTGGGGATCAGCCGCTGGCTGACCACCGCCTGGAGCTGCTCGGACAGACGGATGCGGATCATCGCCTGCTCGGCCGGCTCGAACACGGCGATCAGGCGCGAGATCGTCTGAACGGCGTTCTTGGTGTGGACGGTCGAGATCACAAGGTGGCCGGTCTCGGCCGCCTTGAGCGCGGTGTCGATCGTCTCCTTGTCGCGCATTTCGCCGATCAGCAGGACGTCGGGGTCCTGACGCAGCGCGGCGCGGAGTCCCGCCATGAAGCTCGGCGTGTCGGTGCCGATGTCGCGCTGCGTGATCGACGACTTCATGTCGCGGTGCAGGAACTCGATC
>CAMCNM010000148.1 GCA_945876015.1 Gemmatimonas phototrophica | reverse complement strand
ACCCTCGTGGGAGGCGCCGCGAACGCGAAGCCGATCGCGGGGGACAGGTCGAGCGATACCACGCGCGGTGCCTCGTGCTCGCCCACCACGCCGATCAGGCCGCCGTAGGCCGACGCGCCCGCGTTGTCGCCGTGACCCTCCTCAGCCATGGCGGGACCGAAGGCCGCCCTGGGGTCGAGCGCAGCACCCGCCGCCAGCTCGCCCAGCGCGGTGCCCGCGACGAGCGCCGCCGCCGAGGAGCCGAGCCCGCACCCGATCGGGATGCCCGAACGCACGCGCAGCACGCCTTGAGGAGTCAGCCCGCGCGCCGCGAGGGCGCGGTGGAACGAGATCGCGACCAGGTCTTCGCCCGGCATCGCGCCGTCGGTCCGTACCACCGAGAGCGGACCAGAGCCCGGCTCGTACGCGACGTCGAGGAACCGGTCGATCGCCATCGCGACGCAGTCGAATCCGCCACCGAGGTTCGACGTGGAGCCGGGCACGCGCACCGCGGCCGACCGCATTCGCTCGCCGGCCACGTTGTGCATCAGGCCATCACCCGGCTGCCGGTCTTCGCGCCGGCGATTTCCTCGAGCAGCTCCAGAAACGGCTCGATCTTGGGCTCCATCGAAACCACCTTCTCTTCACGCGTGAGTGCGATGGCGATCTCGCGTGGCGGCGTCGGACGCGCGCCGCCCGCCGCCTCGATCACCTGCGGCAGCTTGGCCGGGTGGGCGGTCGCGAGCACCACCATCGGGCCCGCGTCCTTCGTCTCGCGCCGATAGGCCTCGGCGCCGAGCATGCCGACAGCGCCGTGCGGATCGATCACGTAGTCCCGCTGGGTGCGCACCCGCGCCATGCACTCGAGCGTCGCCGCGTCGCTGAACGAGCCGCTCCAAACCCATTTCCGGAGACGCTCGCGGTCACCGTCGGTGAGCGCCACCAGTCGCTCCAGGTTGTTGGGCAGGCTCACGTCCATCGCGCTCGAGAGCGTGCGGCGCGTGGGCTTCTCCGTGACGTTTCCGGTCTCCAGATGGCGCAGGAACGTGTCGTTCACGTTGAGCGCGGACACGAAGCGGCGCACGGGGAGCCCGGCGAGCGCGGCGAGCAGCCCCGCCGTCAGGTTGCCGAGGTTGCCCGACGGGACCGAGAACGCGACGTCCTTCCAGCCGCCCTGCCGTACGGCGTCGATGTAGTAGAACGTCTGCGGAATCAGCCGACCGATGTTGATCGAGTTCGCCGCGGTCAGCCCGAGGCACGTGGCACCCGGCGAGCGGAACGCGGCCTTCACCAGCGCCTGGCAGTCGTCGAACGAGCCGGGAATCGCGACCGAAGTCACGTTGCCGCCCAGCGTCGTGAACAGCCGGCGCTGCTCGTCGCTCACGCCGCCGTCGGGGTAGAGCACGACGACCTTGAAGCGCGGGCGCGACGAGAACGCGTGCGCGACCGCCCCGCCCGTATCCCCCGACGTCGCGACCAGGACGAGCCGGCTCCGCTCGGGCTCGGGGTCGAGGCGGTCCATGAGCGCGGCCATGAAGCGCGCGCCCACGTCCTTGAAGGCCGCGGTCGGACCGTGGAACAGCTCGAGCACGTGGAAGTCGTCACCGATCGGAACGACCGGCACCGGGAAGTCGATCGACTCCGCCACGATCGCCTCGAGAACCTCGGCCGGCACCTCGTCGCCCAGAAGCGCGAGCGAGGTCCGGAGCGCGGTGTCGGCGAACGAGCGGCTCTCGCGCACGACCGCCTTCGCGTCGAGCCCGGGCAGCGAGACGGGCACGTACAGACCTCCGTCACGCGCCGGCCCCTCGAACAGCGCGTCAACCAGCGTGGCGGTGTGCCCCGAACGGGTGCTCTTCCAGCGCTTCACGGCGCTACTTCCATCGGCGTGGGGGCCGGGTGCTCACGGCGCGGAGCCGCTTCGGCGGGACGCCGACCGTGGAGGCCGACCGGCGCCTCCTGCGCCTCGGCGCGCGCGCGCAGCACGTCGGCGAACACGCCCGCGGCGGTCACAGCGGGACCGGCGCCGGGGCCGCGCACGACCAGCGGAACCGTGTGATAACGCTCGGAGAGGACGAGAATCAGGTTCTCGCTCCCGTGCAGCGTAAAGCACGGGTGGTCGCTCGGGACCATGGTGAGGCCGACGCTCGCTTTGCCCTCTTCGATGCTGCCGAGGTACACGAGCCGCCCGCCGGCCGCGGCGGCTTCGGCGCGGCTCCGCTCCATCGGCTCGTCGAGCAGCGGCAGGCGCGCCCAGAAGTTCTCGATCGGCCCTTCGGCAGCCTCGCGCGGCAGCAGCGGCTGGACGTCCACCGCCTCGGGCTCGAGATCGAGCCCGGACGAGCGCGCCAGGATCACGAGCTTCCGCGCCACGTCCAGACCGGAGAGGTCGTCGCGCGGGTCCGGCTCCGTGTAGCCCATCTCGTGCGCCCGCTTCACCGCCTCGCTGAACTTCTGTCCCTTCATCACCTCGTCGCAGAGATAACCCAGCGTGCCCGAGAGCACGCCCTGGAGGCGCACGATCTTGTCCCCCGTGGCGGCCAGGTCCGCGACCGTGCGCAGGACGGGCAGGCCCGCGCCCACGGTGGTCTCGTAGTAGATCGCGCCGCCCATCCCGGCCACCTCGCGCAGCCGCTCCCAGCTCTCGGTCGATCCCGCGAATCCGACCTTGTTCGCGGCCGCGACCGAGACGCCCGCCGCGAGCAGCCGCTCGTAGGACGCGGGCAGCACCGAGCTGGCGGTGCAGTCCACGAAGATGCGCGGGTGATGCGGGCTGTCGATCGCGGCCTCGATCAGCGCGGAGGCGTGCGTGTCGCTCTCGGCCAGCGCCTCGCGCCAGCCGCGCGGATCGACGCCCGCGCGGTTCAGCACCGCGCGCTTGCTCGACGCGACGCCGACCAGGCGCAGGCGATGGTGCGCCGCGCGCTCGCCCAGCTGATCGAGGAACGCCGCGCCGACCCGACCGACGCCCGCGACGTACAGCTCCGCCGCGCGCGGACGGGGAGCGAAGAACGCGTCGTGGATGGCGCGCACCGCCCCGGGGCCGTCGGCCGCGGAGAGCACGACCGACACGTTGCGCTCGGACGCGCCCTGCGCGATCGCGCGCACGTTGATTCCGTGATTGCCGAGCACGCCGAAGATACGGCCCGACACCCCCGGCCGATGACGCATCCCATCGCCCACCGCGGAAACCACCGCACAGTTGAGCTCGACCCGCAGGTCCTCGACCAGCCCGGTCTCGCGCTCGAGGCGGAACTCCTCGGCGAGCACGGTGCGCGCGGTCCCGGCCGAAGCGCTCGGGACCACCAGACAGACGGACGCCTCGCTGCCGCCCTGCGTGACGAGGATCACGCGCACGCGCCGCCGGTGCAGCGCCGCGAGCGCCCGCGCGGACATGCCCGTCGCGTCGTCGCCCGCGCGCGCGCTCAGCTGGAGCACGGCCGCGTCGGTGCGCGAGGCGAGCGCGCGCACCGGGACCTCTCCGCCCGAGCCCGCATCAGCCGCGACCAGCGTGCCCGGATGGTCGGGGTGGAACGCGTTCTTGATCACGATCGGAACGCCGCGCTCGCGCAGCAGGCGCGCCGCGCCCGGGTGCACGACCTTGGCACCCCAGTGGCTCAGCTCGAGGAGCTCGTGGAAGCTCATCTCCCGGAGGCTGGTCGCTTCGGGCACCACGCGCGGATCGGCGCTCATCACGCCGTCCACATCGGTCCAGATCTCGACCAGGTCGGAGGGGAGGCACACGCCGATCACCGCGCCCGAGTGGTCGGAGCCGCCCCGGCCGAGCGTGGTCACGTCACCCGCTGGAGAAGCGCCGGTGAATCCGCCGACGATCGGGATGCCGTCGGTCGCGGCGACTTCGCGGCGCACCGCGGCCTGGGTGGCGGCCATGTCCACCGCGGCTTCGCCGAAGTTATCGTCGGTGATGATCCACTTGCCCGGATCGACCGCGACCGCCGGAAGGCCCCGCGCCTTGAGCGCCGCCGCGATCACCGCGGACGAGAGCCCCTCGCCGTGGGCCAGGACCGAATCGAGCGTGCGGGGGCTGCACTCGCCGAGCAGCGCCGCACCCTTGAGAAGCCGCCCGAGCTGCTCGAGCCGGCGCACCACGCCTTCTTCCGTTCCCGAATCCGAGCCGAGCAGCGCGCGCGTGGCGCTCAGGTGCTTCTCCGAGATGCGCGCCTCTAGCTCCTCCCAGTTCCCGCCGCTCGCAGCCGCGCGCGCGGCCGCGATGAGCGAGTCGGTGACCCCGGCGAACGCGGACACGACCACGACGGGAGCGTATTTTCCCATGCGCTCCCTCACCTGCTGCGCGATCACCTCGACCCTCTCGGGGCCCGTGACCGAGGTGCCCCCGAACTTGAGCACCCGGTAGGGTCGTGCAGAGCGACTCATGGTCTAACGTGTCTCCGGGCTACCGGTCCCGACCGGGCCCAAAAGGGAAAAAAAAGAAGCCGGCCCTGGGCGGGGCCGGCTGTCCGAGCGTTCGCGTTTCGCGACCGCGTCAGGGTCCACGACGTGGACCGCCGCCCCGCCCCCCGAAATGGGGGCCGGTAATGGTAGTGGTCCTCGTCGTGGTCAGCATCCAGGAAATCTGTCCCAGACCGCGGGAGACGGTCAAGGTCAGGGCACCGGGAACGAGAGGAGTGCCCGTCCGACCGCCCCGGTGAACGCCTCGTCGCGGCTGGTGTTGTCCGGAATCGGCGCGACCTGAGGCCCGTGGTTCGTGGTGGACATGATGGCCGCGACGAACACCCCCGCTCCCAGGGCCACGGCGAGGAACGTGCGGGGTTTGCTGACCGTGCGGATCTCGCCGACCAGGATCCCGTTCGTGGGGATGTGCAGGTTCTGACCGAGCGGGTTGCCCGGCGCGATCGGGATGTGCAGCACGACCTCGGCGTCGCTCCGCCGCACCAGCGTACCCTCGTACCGCTGGCCGGTAAGGTCGGAGATCCGCGGGAGCGCCTGGTAGGCTTCGTTGGAGACCTGGACACGGACTGGCCCCCCGACCGGGAGCTGGGCCAGCGGGACCGGATGGTAGGCGGCGCAACCTCCCAGGAGGATGGCGGCCACCGCGACCGGGAGAGTCTTACGCAGTGCGATCATGATCGATGACCTAGAAGAGCGGGATGGAGAAGCTCAGGGCGCGCGCGATCGGAGAGATCCGCGCACCTCCGCGGAACTCGTACCCTTCATTCTGGGGAGGGGGATTGTCCGAGTTGTTGGCGACGATGGGCTTTCCGGTGTGCGTCCCGGCGACCACGGTGACCACGAGGGCGATCGCTGACGCCACCACGGCGGCGGACTTCGCCTTGCTCAACACCCTCAGGTCGGATTGGACGATTCCGATCGCCGGAAACGTCAGCTCCTGCCCCAACTCGCTCCCGATCGAGATGGGAACGTTTACGGTGAGGCCGGCATCGCTTCGGCGCACCAGCGTGCCCTCGAGGCGGGTCCCCTGACGATCCGAGATCTGGGGCATGTCGGCGAACGCCTGACGGCTCAGCTGCACGCGAATCGGCCTTCCCACCGGCAGCTCGCTCAGATCCGTCGGGACGTACGAATAGCACCCCGAGAGATACAGCGCGCCGACCAGCAGAAG
>CAMCNM010000147.1 GCA_945876015.1 Gemmatimonas phototrophica | reverse complement strand
GTCCGGACCCTCGTTCATACGTGCGCGAGCTGTGTTTAGTTCAGGAACGGCTCGATCCGCTGGGCGAACGAATTCCTCGCCCTGTGCAGGCGGCTCTTCACCGTTCCCAGGTTCACGCCCGTGATCTCGCTGATCTCTTCGTAGCTCTTGCCCTCGAGCTCACGCAGGCGGAACACCAGCCGGTGATGCTCGGGCAACTCCTTCACCATGTCCTCGACCAGGCGGCGCAGGTAGCGCTTTCGGTAGAGGTCGTCCGGCCGCATCGAGAAGTCCTCGAACTGCAGCGGGCGATGATCATCGTCCCAGTTGCTCATGAGCCGCTGGAAGAGCACGAGCGGGCTGCGCGAGCGATTGCGCAGCTCGTTCTTCGAGAGATTGCTCGCGATCGTGTAGATCCACGTCGAGAACTTCTTCGACGTGTCGAAGCGATGCAGATGTCGGGTCACCCGGATGAACGCTTCCTGGACCAGGTCCTGGGCGCGGTCCGGATCTCCCGTCTTACGCGTGATGAAGTGGATCAGACGGTCGCGGTACCGGTCGTACAGCTCCTGGAACGCGCCCTGCCGCCCGGCCAGGTGCGAGGTAACCAGCTCCTCGTCCGCCAGCTCGGCGAGCTTGCGGGTGTCCACCTCTCGATCAGGGTTCGGCTTGACCATATATCGTCCTTTCGGCTCGTCGCGTACCAACTTCGCCTACCGGGCGCAGGGGGACAAAAAAGGGCGCTACCGCTTGATGCGGTATCTGCCCCGGTACTCTGCGCTATTGGTCACGACGCATGTCGGCCTTCTGTTGTTCCATAAGATGGGGCGGGGGGGTGTCTTTCACAAGCCCCGGCTGGGGCCACCCTGAACAGGATCTGCCAATATGACTGGTGCCTCCGGAGGCCCGATGACCGGAGGTAGAGACCCCGCCGCAGCAAGACCTATTCCGATTGGCTCCCCGGGCGGCTTTCCTAAGTGGGGGCCCTTCACCGGGTGGCAAAAAAGAGAGAGCGCGGGAGAGCGAAGTTGCCCCGGGGCACGATACCAGCCCCCCCCAGGGTGGCCTCGCAAGCGACTTCGTCTCCCACGTCTCTCTGCACTCCAATAAGCGCCGCGGGAGGGGGGATGTCACTCTCAATTTGGTACGTTTCGAGAATTGGTTCGGCCACTGATGCGCTCGCTCCTTGCATCGCGAGTTGCCGGCGCCCGGCGTCGGCGGCGAAATTCCCGCCATGATCAACCGAAGAGGTCCCACGAAGTGACCCAAGCCGCCCCGGCCCCCGCCGGGAAGAACCCTCCGCGCATCTCCGCGGTCGTCGCCCTCACGCTGCTCGAAGTGATCCGCGATCAGGACGCACCGACCGAGACACTCGAGTCCGAAGACACCTCTCGCACCATGCCCCGCCGTCTGGGCCTCTCGGGTGTGATCGACACCCAGATTCGCCGCTACCGCGAGGAAGCCGGCAAACGCGGCCGGATCAGCGACGAGGAGTTCAGGGACCTGGTGCGGCTCGTGATTCGCCGTCCCGACTCCGAAGACGTCTTCAACCATACTGGAGCGATCCTCGCCGGAGACCTGCGCCCTCCCGGATGGCGCAGCAGCCTGCCGCGGTCGGTCGCGTTCAGCCTCGCGCGGCGCCGCGTGCGCCGGCGTCTGTTCAAGCTGTTCGGCCGGCGCGTCGGTGGCTTCGCGGCGGGGCCCTTCACGCTCGAGGCTCGCACGCACCTGCTCCTGGACGGTGATCCGGGCGGGGACGCCTGCCATTTCCTGACAGGATTCTGCGAGTGCGCGCTGCAGCGCTACTTCGGACGCCGCGCGCGGGTGGTGCATTCGCTGTGCGAGTCGCGGCGCGACGCGATGTGCCGCTGGACCGTGCTCGCGGAGGAGCGGGTAGGGGAGGAAGCTCGTGGGCTCATTCTGAGTCCCGAGCCAGGAACCAGTTGAGCCACCAGGTGAAAGGCATCTCCATGGTCGAGAAGGGATCGCTCGCGCCCGACTTCACGCTCGCGGCCGATGACGGATCGCAGGTTTCGCTCTCCGATTTCCGCGGGGAGAAGGTCGTCCTCTACTTCTATCCCAAGGACGACACCCCGGGCTGCACGACGCAGGCGTGCGGCCTGCGCGACGAGGAGAATGCGCTCGCGAGCCTGGACGCCGTGGTGCTCGGGGTCTCGCCCGACAACGTCGCCTCGCACGTGCGCTTCAAGAAGAAGTTCGAGCTCAACTTCCGGCTCCTGGCGGACACCGATCACAAGGTCGCCGAGCTCTACGGGGCGTGGGCCGAAAAGAACAACTACGGGATCAAGGCGCTCGGCATCGTGCGCAGCACCTTCCTGATCGACGAGAAGGGGCACGTGATCGATCTGTGGAGGAAGGTGAAGGCCGCCGAGCATACCGCCTGGGTGGTGGAGACGCTCGGAGCCTAGACCCGGTCAGCGTGTTCGCGCCGCTTTGCGCAGCGTGCCGCCCATCGCGCGGTGCACGCGGTAGATGCAGAGGTCCTGCACGACGGTGACTCCCGCCGCTCTCGCCTCGGCCGCGGCCTCGTCGTCCCGCACTCCCTCCGGCAGCCAGATGATCGGACGCTCAGGCCGTGCGGCGGCCGCGCGCACGAACGGCGCGACCTGCTCCGACGGCCGGAAGATGATCACCATGTCCACCTTCTCGTGGACGTCCTCGAGGGACTTCCGGGCGGGCTTCCCGAGCATCCGACCGGCGAGCGGATTGATCGGGATGATGTGCGCGCCCATCGCGGCCAGGTAGGACGGGATCCGGCGCGCGGGCTTCATCGGGTCGCGCGACATACCGACGACCGTGACCATATCCGTCTTCCGGATGAGCGCCCTGATCTCGTCCGGTCCCGGATTGCTCACCCGATCCCTGCTGGATCGGAGCACCCGCTCGAGCCGCTCGCGGTTGTCCATTTGCAGTATTCTAGGAGCAACGAGCGACCGGGTTCCACTATCGATAGCCGTAAACCTCGTAAAGCAGCAGATAGACCACGATTCCGGTGACCGAAACGTAGAGCCAGATCGGGTAGGTCCAGCGGGCCAGTCGGGCGTGGTCGCTGAAGCGATGACGGCGCAGGAGGTAGAGGAGCCGGAGCACGAGCGGCACAAGCGTGGCCGCCAGGATCATGTGCGAGACGAGGATCGTCAGGTACGCGGTCCTGGCCGCTCCCGTTCCGGCGAACTCGTGCGTGCCGGTCAGCGCGATGCGCGTGAGGTAGAAGACCAGGAAGATCGACGACGCCCACATCGCGCCGGTCATCGCTCTGCGATGGCGATGAAGCTCGCGACGCTTCACGAACACCAAGCCGGCGACGAGCAGCGCGAAGCTCGTGAAGTTGAGCCCGGCGTTCAGACGGGCGATCAGGTCCCCGAGCTGGGCTGTGCTCAATGTCTCAGGCTCTGCCCGCGGGCACGCGCGCGGGCTCGGGGGTCGCTCTGTCCGCTGTTATGCGGCCCCACGCGGACAGCGCGACGGTCGTGGCGAGCAGCGCGGCCGCGCCGAGCGTGTGGAGCGAGACCGGCAGGGCCGCCAGCCGGCCGGCCACCGAAGCCACGCCCAGCCCGATCTGTGCGAGCACGAGCAGGGTCGCGCCGAGGGCGAGCCGGCGTACCGGACCGATCGCGCCCCGGCGCAGGATCGCCAGCGCGGCGGCGATCACGACGAGTCCGGTCGCCACCGCGACCGCTCGATGGGCGAAATGCACCGCGACCATCGGCTGGCCGAGCGGCGGGATGACGCGGCCGTAACAGAGCGGGACGTCCGGGCAGGCCATGCCGGCGCCGAGATGGCGAACGAGCGCTCCCAGGACGGACTGCACGAGCACGAGCATCGTGGCCGCCATGCCCCAGCGACGCGCGGTGCTCTTCAGGGAGGCCGACATGCTGGCTGTCGTTTCCGCGCGGCGTGGCGACGTCTCCACGGTGAGCGCGACCGCGAGCCCCAGGAAGAGGAAGGCGAGCGTGAGGTGCGTGGTCGAGACCGCGGGCGGGAGCTTGAGCAGGACGGTGACGCCACCGAACACGGCCTGCACGAGGAGAAGGGCCAGGCCCCAGCCCCAACCCCGCCGGACGCCGGGCGATGCGTTCTCGGCCCGCATCAGCCACCCGGTCAGCAGCCACATCAGGATCAGCCCGCCCGCCACCAGCCGGTGCAGGTGCTCCCAGAAGATCCCGCCCTCCATGATCGGCACCATGGTGCCGTAGCAGGTGGGCCAATCGGGGCAGGCCAGGCTGGATTCGGTGGCGTGGACGACGCTTCCCAGGAACAGGAGGAGAAGGGTCCAGCCGGCGCTGACCGCCAGGGCGCGGTGATGCTGCGGCGTGCTCGTGGGCAGAGTCCGGTCCTCGCTCATAGACGAAGAAGATAATCAAACTCACTTTTCGGGATGGCCTCGAAGAGAATGAGCCCCCGCAAAGCCGCTGGTTTCCTGGGGCGGCTGATCCCGCGCGTGCGGCCCTATCGGACGTACCTGCTGTTCGGGCTCGTTCTCCTGGTGGTGAGCACGGCCATCGGGCTGGTCTTCCCGCTCGTCGTGCGGCGGCTCCTCGACGCGGCGTTCCTGGCCGCGAACGGGGCCGCGCTCAACCGCATCGCGGCAGGGCTGCTCGTTCTGTTCGCCTTCCAGGCGGTCCTGAACTACGGGCAGAGCTATCTGATGTCCGCGGTGACCGAGCGCGTCATCGCCGACCTCCGGAAGGATCTGTTCGGTCATCTGGCGCTCCAGCCCCCGGGGTTCTTCTCGCTGCGCCGGGTCGGCGAGCTGTCCAGCCGGATCTCCAACGACTCGTCGATGATCCAGCAGGTGCTGCGCTTCGGCGTGCCGGAGCTGCTCCGCCAGGGCCTCTTCCTGATCGGCGCGCTCACCCTCGTGACGCTCACCAACCCGCGCCTCACGCTGGTCACGCTGACGGCGATCCCGTTCGCGGTGCTGGTGGGATGGTTCCTCGGGCGGCGCGTGCGCCGGATGTCCACGAGCATCCAGGACGTGACGGCCGCCGCGGTCGCGCGCGCCGAGCAGGTGTTCACGCAGATCCGCGTCGTGCAGAGCTTCACGCGCGAGGCGTGGGAGGCGGAGCGCTTCGCCGTCGAGATCGACCGCGCCCGTGACCTCGGGCTCCAACGCGGCCGGGCGCGCGCGGCGCTCACCGGCGCGGTCACGTTCGCCGCGTTCGGGGCGATCGTGCTGGTGCTCTGGGAGGGGGGACGCCTCGTGCTGGCGGGCCAGCTCACGCCGGGCACGCTGGTCGCTTTCCTCCTCTATGCGGTCACCATTTCCGGTGCCATCACCTCGATGGCCGGGTTCTGGAGCCAGTTCCAGGAGTCGGCTGGGGCCGCCGAGCGCATCTTCGAGCTGCTCGATCAGCCGCACGAGCTGGTCGAGCGCACGGACGCGAAGCCGCTGCCCAAGCCCCTGCGCGGCGTCGTGAGCTACCAGGACGTGTGGTTCCGGTACGCCGAGGATCAGCCCTGGGTGCTCAAAGGCATCGACTTCGACATCGGTGAAGGACGGACCGTCGCTCTGGTGGGAAGCTCGGGGGCCGGGAAGAGCACGATCGCTTCGCTCCTGCCGCGTTTCTTCGACACCCAACAGGGCCGTGTGA
>CAMCNM010000146.1 GCA_945876015.1 Gemmatimonas phototrophica | reverse complement strand
GCGCTCCAGATCGGCCTCGCGCTCGCTCGCGAGCTCGAGAAGCGGCCCGACCTCGAGGTGCATCTTACCCGCTCGGAGGACCGGCTGGTTCCGCTCTGGGAGCGCGGCGAGCGGGCGACCGAGATCAAGGGCGAGCGGACCGGGATCTTCATCTCGCTCCACCTCAACGCGGGCTCGGCGCTCGACGCGCGCGGCTTCGAGACGTATTTCCTCTCCGAGGCGCGCACCGAGCACGAGCGGCGGGTGGCCGCGCTCGAGAACGAAGCGTTCAACCTCGGGCCGAGCGAGAGCGGGACGCGGGATCAAGCGCTCAACGGCATCCTGAAGGAGCTGAGCAACCTGGATCACCAGCATTGGTCGGCGGAGCTCGCGGAGATGGTCCAGCAGGATCTGGCGCCGATCCACCCCGGCCCCAACCGGGGCGTGAAGCAGGGCCCGCTCGCGGTGATCACCAACGCGCTCATGCCCGCGGTGCTGGTCGAGATCGGCTTCATCTCCAACGCCAACGAGGCGCGGCTCCTGAGCACCTCGGACTTCCAGGCGGCCACCGCCCGCGCGCTCGCCAAATCGGTCGATCGCTTCTTCGAGCACTATCCGCCCGGCTCGTCCGGCGCGCCGGTGTCCACGCGATGAAGCTCTCCGTCGAGCGCTGGGGGGTGACCTTCCAGAACCCCGTCTTCCTGGCCGCCGGCACGTGCGGCTTCGGCGAAGAGGTCTCCGAGGTCGTTGATCTCGAGGCGCTCGGGGGCATCGTCACCAAGTCGGTCACGGTCGAGCCGCGCAAGGGGAATCCCGCGCCGCGCGTCGCCGAGATCGGCCCCTCGATGATCAACTCGATCGGGCTCGCCAATCCGGGCCTCGCGCGCGTGCGCGCCGCGGAGCTGCCCTGGATCCGCGACAACCTGTACAACGCGAAAGTGTTCGTGAGCGTCGCGGGCCGCTCCGCTCGCGACTATCTGACCGTGGTGGAGGGGCTCGACGGCGAGGACGGGTTCGTCGGGTTCGAGCTCAACCTCTCGTGCCCGAACGACCTGAACCTCGAGCGCCCATTCGCCCTGGACCCGAACGCGGTCGCCGAGGTGGTGGGCGGCGTGCGCCGGCGCACGCAGCGGCCGGTGCTCGTGAAGCTCGCCCCGAACGATCCCGATCTGGCCACGACCGTGAAGAGCGCCGAGAACGCGGGCGCCGACGGGATCACGCTCGTGAACACGCTCCCGGGGATGGCGCTCGACTCCGGCCGTCGGCGCCCCGCGCCGAGCACGGGGCGCGGGGCAGGGTGGGATCAGCGGCCCGGGCCTGCGCGGGATGGGCTTGCTCGCGGTCGCGACCGCCCGCAAGGCGACCACGCTGCCGCTCGTCGGGGTGGGCGGGATCGGCTCGGCCAACGACGTGCTCGAGTACCTGCTCGCCGGCGCTTCGCTGGTGCAGGTCGGGACCGCTTCGTTCGCCGATCCGCGGACCGGCGAGCGGATCGTACGCGACCTCGCGAAATGGGGCCCCGGCCGGAAGATCGGATCGGTGGAGGACTTGGTAGGGGCGGGGGTGCCTCGTCCCGCGCTGTCTCCTTCGGCCGCGGCCCCCGCCGCCGCGCACCGCTGATGGCCGCTCCGGAGCTCATCGTCGCGCTGGACTTCGCCTCCCGGGCGGACGCCCTGTCCATGGTGGATCGCCTGGGGGACGCTGCGGGGTACTACAAGGTCGGGCTCGAGCTCTACACGCGGGAAGGCGCCGCGGTGGTGAAGGAGCTGCGCAAGCGGAAGAAGAGGATCTTCCTCGACCTGAAGCTCCACGACATCCCGAATACGGTGGCTGGTGCGGTGAACGCCGCGACCGACGCCGGCGTAGACATGCTCACGGTCCACATCGCGGGGGGACGCAAGATGATGGAGGCGGCGGCCAAGGTGGCGGGCGATCAGCTCGCGCTGCTCGGCGTGACCGTGCTCACGTCGCTGTCGCCCACCGACATCGAGAGCGTGTGGGGCCGCCCGATCTCGTCCCTGCGCGAGGACGTGGTGCGGCTCGCCACGCTCGCCCAGGAGAGCGGCCTGCGCGGCGTGGTCGCGTCTCCCGAGGAGGCCGAAGCGGTGCGCCGGCGGCTCGGGAAGGAGCTGTACGTGGTGACGCCCGGCATCCGCCTGCCCGGCACCGCGACGCACGACCAGGCGCGCGTGGCCACGCCCGCCCAGGCGGCGCGCGCGGGCGCGAGCCATCTCGTGATCGGCCGCGCCGTGACGCAGGCGGCGGACCCCGTGGTCGCGCTCGACAAGATCAAGAAGTCGCTCGAGCCGACCGCGAAGGCCAAGGCATGAAGACGCTGCGTGCGACCGTTCTGCTCCTGGTGGTCCTCGCGGCAAACGTGACGGCCCAGCAGACGTCGCTCAGCGGCGTCGTGGGCTCGGCGGCCGGAGCCTGGAGCCAGAAGGATGCGGACGGCCTCTCCCGCATGCTCTCGGACCGCGGCGTCGCGCTCTACCTGTTCGACGAGAGCCATCCGGCGGCCGGAGTGCGGCAGGCTCGTGCGGCGCTCTCCGACGTGCTGGACCGGGGCGGCCGGGCGCGCGTCTCCAAGGTCGAGGAGCTGGGGGGCGATCCGCAGCGCGGGATGGCGGAGCTCAGCTGGGACGTCACCGCCCCAGGCTCGCCAGCGGCATCCCGTTTCGTGATCTTCCTCGGCTTCGTCCTCGAGGACGGAGGTTGGAGGATCGGCGAAATCCGGGTGCTCCGCTGACATGACGCTCAAGCTCTACAACACACTCAGCCGCTCGCTGGAGCCGTTCGAGCCCCTGAGCCCGCCGCACGTGCGGGTCTACGGCTGCGGCCCCACCGTCTACGACTTCCCGCACATCGGGAATTACCGGACGTTCCTCGTCTACGATCTGCTCCACCGGTACCTCGAGTGGAGCGGCTATCAGGTCAAGTTCGTGGTGAACCTGACCGATGTGGACGACCGCACGATCGAGGCGGCGGGCAAGCGCGGCGTGCCGCTCCGCGAGCACACCAAGCCCTACGCCGACGCCTTCCTGGCCGACGGCCGCACTCTCGGAATCCTGCCCGCCGACGTGCACCCGCTCGCGACCGAGTACGTCGAGCGCATGGTGACGTTCGTCGGCAAGCTGGTGGAGAAGGGTCTCGCGTACCGCGCCGAGGACGGCTCGGTGTACTTCTCGATCGCCGCGTTCCCGACGTACGGAAAGCTCTCCCGGGTCGATCCCGAGGCGCTGCGCGCGGGGGTCCGCGTCGCGGTGGACGACTACGGGAAGGACGACGTGCGCGACTTCGCGCTCTGGAAGGCCGCCAAGCCCGCGGACGAAACCGCCGGGGCCGCGTGGGATTCGCCGTGGGGGCGGGGACGCCCCGGGTGGCACCTCGAGTGCTCCGTGATGAGCATCGCCGAGCTGGGCGAGACGCTCGACATCCACGTCGGGGGCGAGGACCTGATCTTCCCGCACCACGAGGACGAGATCGCGCAGTCCGAGGGCGTTACCGGCAAGCCGTTCGTGCGCTACTGGATGCACGCCAAGCACCTGCTGGTGGACGGCAGGAAGATGTCCAAGTCGCTGGGCAACTTCATCGTCGTGCGCGAGCTGCTCGAGGCCGGCCACGAGCCCGCGGCGATCCGGCACCAGCTCCTGTCGGCGCAGTACAGGAGCGAGCTCAACTTCACGATGGAGGGGCTCGAGGCTTCCGGCCGTGCGGTGCAGCGGCTGCTCGACTTCGAGGCGCGCATCGAGGAGGGCGCCACCGCCGCGACCGCCGCTCCGGCCGGCCTGCCTGAGATCGCGGCCCCCGCGGTGGCCGCATTCCGCGCCGCGCTCGACGAAGACCTGAACACCTCGGACGCGCTCGCCGCGCTGTTCGTGCTGGTGGGGCAGGGGAACGCCGCGCTCGACCGCGCCGGCGCCGTGCTCCCCGCCGAGCGGGACGCTCTCAGGGACGCATTGGCCTCGATCGATCGAGTGCTCGGCCTGATCGAGGTCGCGCGGACGTCGCGCGCGCTCGACGCCGGGACGATCGCCTGGGTGGACGGCATGATTGGGCAGCGCAGGACCGCCCGCGGCGCGCGCGACTTTGCCCGTGCCGACGCGATCCGGAAGGAGCTCGCCGAGCGCGGCATCGTGCTTGAGGACTCGGCGCAGGGCACGCGCTGGAAGGTCGTCCGAAAGGTGGAGTAAAAAAATCGAGGCCGCGCCCCGTGAGGAGCGCGGCCTCGATGCTTACCGGTACGGGGGTCAGTTGTCTGCGTTCGTCTTGCCGGTCACCCTGCGCAGCTCGTCCATCGTGATCGTCCGACCGTCCGCGGGATAGTGGACGGGGATGATCCGCGCCACGTCGAGCTTCAGGCGCTCGATGTTCTCGAGGAGCGCCAGGTTGTACTCGCTCGGTGGGCTGGGCGGAGTCGCGGTCGGGCCCTGCGGATTGAAGCCGTCGGCCTGGTACAGGATCTTCTCCGCCGGGAAGTACGCCATGACCATTCCGGGGTGATGGAGGAACTGGCTCATGTGGTAGAGCTCGATCGTGTGGCCGTTCCCGGTGATCACCTTCTTCTCGGACATCGCCTCGATCTTGAGCGGCTTGCCCGCCTTCTGCTGCGCGTCCGGATTGAGCGTGTGCGGCCGGTTGAGGATCTGCTCGAGATAGGCGCGGTTCCCCTCGTGCGTCAGGATCGTGGCCCCCTCGGCCATGAACGCCCGCAGGCCGCTCGAGTGGTCGAAGTGGGGGTGCGTGTTGAGCACCGTCCGGATCGGCTTACCGGGCATCAGCTTCTTGGCCTCGGCGATCACCGCGAGCGCGCGCGCCTCGCTGTTGCCGGGCTCGAGGAAGAAGATGTGATCGCCCATGTCGATCGCCATCACCGCATACCCGCTGTTGAACAGGTACACGCCCGGGGAGACCACTTCGTGGGGGGTCGCCGGAGCGGTCGCACCGCCACCGCCACCACCACCGCCGCCCTGGGGGGCCGCCGCGATCGTGACCGCCGGGTTGATCTTCACTTCGCTCAACGTCAGGTCGAAGATCGGGTAGCCGCCCTGATTCTGGACGATGCGCATCGGGAACGAAACGCCGTCCACCGTCTTGAAGTCGCTGTAGAGTGCCTCGAACGGCGTGTCGCCCAGCACCGGGTGGTCGATCATCGTCTCGACCCGCTCGACCTGGTTCTGGGCGCTGATGTAGCCCGTCACCTTGGCCTTGTTGTCACCCATGAACGACACGACCTGGTAGCGCTTGCCCTCGACCATCTTACTGGGCTCGAGGGTCGCGTTGCGCGCCGCGGCAGCGCGCAGGAAGCCCTGCGGCATCATGTAGATCTCGAGCTGCTGCGCCCACGGCGTGTTGGCGGCCACGATGATCGTCTGCGCGTTCGGCTGCTCGCCGCGGATCGGCTGGTTGCCGCCGCCCCTTGGCGGGTTCTCGCCCTGGAGCCGGACCCGGTTCACCTGCGAGGAGGGAACCGCGAAGTCGATCGAGCGCGTGTAGGTCTTGTTGATGAACTTGGGCCACGGGCCGCCCGGCTCCGGCGACTGTCCGAGCGCATAGTCGAACCCGGTCGCCGAGTAGGTGACGGTCTTCAGGGTCTCGACCCCAATGGCCTGGGATGCCGAGGCGAGG
>CAMCNM010000145.1 GCA_945876015.1 Gemmatimonas phototrophica | reverse complement strand
CCCCTCGAGGGAGAGTGCACATCCCACACGGAGGCCGAGATGGGGTACATGACGGGTGGAACCGCGAAGGCGCTCGCTCGCACGGCCGCGCTGCTGGCGACCTCCGGGTGTGCGCAGCTGAACCACATCCTCGCCGACTCCAATTACCCGGGCGCCCGCGGCATCGTGCTCGAGGGTGAAGTCCGCTCGGTGGACACGCGGAGGGGCCGCTTCCAGGTGCGCGACGAACGCGGCCGCGGCATGCGCACCGTGAACGTGGACCGGGGCACCCACATCGTGTACCGGCGGCGCGAGTACGCGCTCGGCGCGCTCGAGCGGGGGGACCTGGTCCGCGTGTACGTCGAGGTGGACCGGAGGGGCGAGGCCTGGGCCGACCGGGTGGACGTCCGCGAGAGCGTGAACGAAAGGCGGCGCGACAGGTACTAGCGCGCCGCTCCTGCAGGGCCGGGAGGAGCCGCCTTGCACCGCCCCCGGCCCTGCCTCTACCGTGCGCCCGTGCCCGAACGCAATCGAACGTCCAGAGTCTCTCCGCTGCCCCTGACCGCCCTTTCCTCCGAGCACGCCTCGGAGCGCGAGGCGATTCCGGGCTTCCGTGAGGTCCCCCGCACCGGCGTGATCTACGTGGTCACCGAGGCCACGAAGCGCGGCTACACATCGCTCGATCCGGAATGGGTGAACCTCGGTCAGGGCATGCCCGAGACCGGCGCGTTCCCGGGCGGGCCTCCCCGCGTCGATTCGATCACGATCCACCCGGCGGATCTCGAGTACGCGCCGGTGGGCGGGATCATCGCCCTGCGCGAGGCCGTGGCGGAGTTCTACAACCGGCGCTACCGGAAGGGCATGCCGTCGCAGTACACGGCCGAAAACGTCGCCATTGCGGGCGGTGGGCGCGCCGCGCTCACGCGCGTGGCGGCCGCGCTCGGGCAGGTGAACCTCGGGCACTTCCTCCCCGACTACACCGCGTACGAGGAGTTGCTCGACGTCTTCCGCATGTTCACGTCGATCCCGATCCTGCGCGAGCCCGAGACCGGATACGAGTTCAACGCCTCAGACCTGCGCCGTGAGATCCTGGGACGCGGACTTTCTGCGGTGCTCGCGTCCAACCCCGCGAATCCGACGGGGAAGGTGATCTCGGGGGACGCGCTCGCCGGTTGGGTCGAGACGAGCCGTGACCTCGAGTGCGCGCTCATCCTGGACGAGTTCTACGCGCACTATGTATGGAATGGCGACGCGCCGGTCAGCGCGGCGCGCTACGTCGAGGACGTGAACAGGGACCCGGTGATCCTGCTCGACGGGCTCACCAAGAACTGGCGCTACCCGGGTTGGCGTGTGGCATGGGTGGTCGGGCCGCGCAGCGTGATCGACGCGGTCTCGTCGGCGGGGTCGTTCCTCGACGGTGGCGGTTCGCGTCCGCTGCAGCGCGCGGCGATCCCTCTCCTCGACGCCGACTATGCGGACCGCGAGGCCAAGGTCATCCAGGAGGTGTTCCGGAAGAAGCGCGACATCATGGTGAGCCGTCTGCGCGGCATGGGCGTCCGCTTCGAGACCGATCCCGAGGGCACGTTCTACGTGTGGGGCTCGGTGGCAGACCTCCCCGCGCCGCTCGACACCGGCATGGGCTTCTTCCAGGCCGCGCTCGACGCGCAGGTGATCACCGTGCCGGGCGAGTTCTTCGACGTCAATCCCGGCAAGCGGCGCACCGCGCGCGGCTCCCGCTTCCGCTCGCACGTGCGCTTCTCGTTCGGCCCCTCGGAGGCCGCGATCTCACGCGGGCTCGATCGGCTCGAGGCTCTGGCTTCGCCCGCGGCGGAGCCCGAGCGGCGGCGCCCCGCACAGAAGTAGAAGGATCGCCGCCCCGGGGTAGACAAGAAGGTTGCTTGTGGGGTATCCACCCATGCACATTCCGATTGTCGTTCTTCGCAGGTCTCCCGTCTCACCAAACGCTCCCCATCGGCTCTCCATGAAGAGAACCGCAGCCATCCTGGGCGCCGCGCTGGTTCTGGCAGCCGCGTTCCCGAAGACCGGGACGGCGGCCGAGGCGAGATACGCCTACGTGCGGGGTCACGTGAGCGATCTCTCGGACGAGGAGATGGTGCGCGCGCTCGTGGCCGAGCGGATGGCGGGGGACGAGGCGGCTCTCCGGAAATACCGTCCCGGCTACTCGTTCTGGCAGTATGTCTTCACGATTCCCGACGGCTCGATCGCGTTCGGGAGCGCCGAGGATGGACGGCTGCTCGTGAGCTTCCCGGTGGTGGGAGATTGGATCCGCGGGGCGCGCTGGGCCGACGACCGGCTCAAGACCAAGCTGAACGGGTTCGCGCTCGCCAAGCGGGTCACCGATCGGCGCGACCAGGTGGCCGAGGTGCTCGCGAGCCAGATCGGCGAGGTGATCGACAACCCCACGCGGGGCAACTTCCTGCTCCCGAACGCACGCAAGTACGGCGGCTTCCTGGGGGAGTGGAGCGCGATCTACGAGCGCTTCGGCGTCCCGGCCGACGTCGGCCTCGCCCAGGCGATCGTCGAGTCGGGTCTGAACGGCCGGATCAAGTCCGAGGCCCGCGCGGTCGGCTTCTGTCAGTGGCTCCCGCGCAACTGGGAGCGGCTCAAGAAGCTGTCGGGCGCCCCGATCGAGGCGATGAACCAGACCACGCAGGCGCCGTACTGCGCCGCCTACCTGGCCGTTCTCGCCACCAAGTACGGCAGCTTCATCCCGGCTCTCTCGGAGCACCACGCCGGCGGCACCAACGTCGGGCGCACCGTGATCAACGGCGAGCGCATGGGTGGCGCCGACATCCGCGAGCAGTACTTCCTGGGCTCGGACCTCGCGGTGGACCTGCGCGCGATCGGCCTGCGGACCTTCCGGCAACTCACCGGGACGTTCGGGAGCCGCTCGCACAAGTATTCCGAGATGGTGTTCGGCAACACCTACAACGTGAAGAACCTGCGCGAGACGATCCCGCAGGATCGCATCTACGGGATGCGCACGCAGAAGGCGTTCACGATCGAGGATCTGACCAAGCGCACCGGCCTCACCGTCGATGAGCTCAAGCGCTTCAATCCCGCCCTGGTCCGTCAGGTCCCCAAGGGCGCGACGCTCTACCTCCCGACCCAGAACAGCCTGTTCGGCACCGACGTCTCGTTCTGGCACCGTCCGGCCCCGCCCGAATACTCGGCCGTCCTGAACGAGTTCTTGCACATCGAGGCGACGCCGGCCGAGTGGGAGGATCCCGCGTTCGACGTGGTGCTCAGGACCTACCGGCAGCGCTTCAAGGACACGGGCACCGAGGAAGGGGACGTGATGGCGACGGCGATCGCCTACGTCATGCAGGAGATGCCGGCGATGCGGCGCATTCTGACCGACTACCGCACCAATCCAAAGGTGCAGCAGCTCCTCGAGCAGGGCACCGAGCGCCTCGGTCTCACCGGCGACTGACCGCTCCTACCGCAGACGGTTCCCGTCGCGGTCCCACACTTCCACAGTCCCGAGATTTAGGCTTCAGATCGGCTGTTCGATCATGGCCAGGTCTCCCACCGCGACGATGGTCGGCGTCGTCACCGGCAGGTGCGCGCGCGCGGCCGCCTGCGCCTGCGCCGGCGTGACCGCGGCCAGCTTCTCCCGGTCTGGTTGCCTCGGCGGCCCAAGAAGGGAGATTTTCCATCCATGAACGACGTCGCCCGTCGGATCTCCTTCGCCCTGCTGCTGGCGGCTTTCCTGCTGCCCAGCCCCGCGGCCGCGCAGATCGGCTTCCCGGGATTCCCGGGTGGTGGGCGCAACCAGCGCTATCAGTCAGGCCTGATGGGGGACCGCTCCGGCTTCTCGTTCTGCCGGCTCGCGTACAACGGGGTGACGCGCGAGGCGGGGGGGCAGGGTTGGAGCACCGATTATCCCGGCGCCGACTCCAACTTCATGTTCCGGATGGAGGAGCTCACCACGATCGGGATGAGCAAGTATCCCGATGGTGAGTTCGCCTACTCGATCATGAGCCTGGGTGACCCGGACCTCTACCGGTGCGGGTTCCTGTTCGCCTCCGACGTCGGCACGATGGGCCTGAACGAGAGGGACACCGCCCAGCTGCGCGACTGGCTGCTCAAGGGCGGCTTCCTGTGGGTGGACGATTTCTGGGGCGATCAGGCGTGGGAGCGGTGGTCGAGGGAGATTCTCCGCGTCCTGCCGGGGAAGCAGATCGTCGAGCTACCGATGGATCACCCGATCTTCAACATGCTGTATCACGTGAAGAAGGTCCCCCAGATCCCGTCGATCAATCACTGGAGACGGACCGGAGGGGGCACGTCGGAGCGGGGTTACGAGAGCGACACGCCTGAGATCCGCGCGATCTTCGACGAGCATGGCCGGATCATGGTGCTGATGAGCCATGACACGGACATCGCGGACGGATGGGAGCGGGAAGCGGAGAGCGACGAGTATTTCTACCTGTTCTCGCCGGACGCGTATGCGATGGCCGCGAATATTATCGTCTGGGCGATGACGCATTAATGGGCCGGGCGCTGACATTGGCCTGATACGGCGTCAGGCTCCGTGCCGACACCTGCGGCGTACCATTTAGGTACGCCTCGGTGCCGGTACCCGCCTTCTTTGTCTCAGGCCAATTTGAGCGCCCGCCGAGCGACAGCGAACCGCTCTACTCGACCTTCTGGCTTAGCATATCGACGAGCCAGTGTCCCGCGCGGTTCACCTTCGCCGTGACATAACGGAGATTGTGCCGGTTGAGCGTGCCGTGGAGCGCCACGCGCTCGACCACCTCGATGCCGCCCGCCTCGACCGCCTTCACCTTCTCCGGGTTGTTCGTCAGCAGCTGCACGCGGTTGATCTTGAGGTGCTTCAGGATCCGCACCGCCGAGTCGAACTGGCGCTCGTCCGCGCCGAAGCCGAGCGTGCCGTCGGCGTCGATCGTGTCTAGCCCTTCCTGCTGCAGCGCGTACGCGCGGATCTTGTTGCCGAGCCCGATTCCCCGGCCTTCCTGCGCCAGGTAGACGAGAACGCCCCCGCCCTGCTCCGCGAAGTGGCGCAGCGCGCCCCGCAGCTGATCGCCGCAGTCGCATTTCAGGCTGCCGAACAGGTCGCCCGTCAGGCACGCCGAGTGGAGGCGAACCGGAACCGGGTCGGGCCACTCTTCCTGCGTGCCGATCAGGACCGCCACGTGCTCGAGGAAGCCGCTGGTCTCGCGGAAGAACACGAAGCGCGCGTGCTCGGCGTCGGCGAGCGGGACCGCGGCCTCGGTGACGTGGGTCACCTCGATGCCGGGTGTGCCGACGACTTCCTCGATCCCTTCGCTGTCCAGGCTCAGGATCGTGCCGTCCGCGATCATCTGCTCGAGCACCTGAGCATTGCACGCGTTCAGCGGAGCGGTCACGACGGCCGGGATCAGCCGGCCCAGGCGCATGAGCTGCAGGCCCGCGTCCTCGGCCTCGGAGGCCTTCCGCACGTCACGCCACTCGGGAGCACCGGTATCGAGCCGGGCGGCCGAGGCGGTGGAGAGCCCGAGAACCCGGGTTGGGGTCGCTTCCGTATTGAGCCCGAGGCTCAGGTTCGGAGGGGACCCGGTGTGCTGGACCGTGAGCCCGATGGCCTGCCCCCGGTGGTGCGTCACCACTAAG
>CAMCNM010000144.1 GCA_945876015.1 Gemmatimonas phototrophica | reverse complement strand
CGACCTCGCGCTCTCCTTCGGTGGGAATCGCGTGGACCTGCCGGTCGGGTTCAACTTCCGCATGACCGAGGGCCCGCTCGCGGGTCACCGGATCGGCGTCGAGGCGGTGTGGACGGTCCACGCGAAGGTCCACGGTCCCCGCATCGCGTCGGACTGGGGCATCACCGTGGGCTGGCAGACGGACATCGGGCTGCCGGGGCTGACGTTCTGATCGTCACGCTCGGCTGACCATCTCGAGAGGGGCGTCGCGCCTCCCCAGGCTTCGCCTGTGGGCCCGCGCGGCGCCCCTCTGCCTATCCGACGACCCGGACCAGCTGGTAGTTCTTCTTCCCTTTCCGCAGGACCAGGAAGCGACCCTCGACCGCCTGGGCGATCGTGATGCGCGCGTCCACGTCGTCCACGCGCCGTCCGTTGACGTAGATCCCGCCGCCCTCGATCGACCGTCTAGCCTCGCCCTTGGAGGGGACCAGGCCCGATCCCGCGAGCAGGTCCACCGCCGCGATTCCTTCCCCCGTCAGCCGTCCTCGCTCCACTTCGCTCGACAGGACGTCCGCGAAGATGTCCGCGATCTCGTCCGCCGACAGGCCTTCCAGCTCGCCCCCGAAGAGCGCGGCGGTCGCCTGGCGTGCCCGCCCCAACCCGTCCTCGCCGTGCACGCGCCGGGTCACTTCCTCGGCCAGCGCCTTCTGCGTGTGGCGAGCGCCGGGATCGGCCGTGGCGGCCTCCTGCAGGCCGGCGACTTCCGCCTGACCCAGGAGCGTGAAGAGTCCCAGGTACCGAAGCGCGTCTTCATCCGCGGCGTTGATCCAGAACTGATAGAAGCGGAACGGTGAGGTGCGCTTGGCATCCAGCCAGACGGTTCCAGCTTCGGTCTTCCCGAACTTGGTGCCGCTCGAGGTGGTGAGAAGCGGGAACACCACTCCGTGCGCCTGCGCGCCCGTCACCCTGCGGATCAGGTCGATGCCAGCGGTGATGTTGCCCCACTGATCGCTGCCTCCGATCTGGAGCGTGCAGCCGTCGCGCCGATGCAGCTCGAGGAAGTCATAGGCCTGGAGCAGCAGGTAGCTGAACTCGGTGTAGCTGATGCCGACGTCCTCGGTCTCGAGCCGGCGGCGCACCGATTCCTTGCGCAGCATGTCGTTTACGCGGAAGTGCTTCCCGGTGTCGCGCAGGAAGTCCACCATCCGGATCTCGCCCAGCCAGTCGAGGTTGTTCCGCATGCGCGCGGGATTCTTCGTGGCGTCGAAGTCCAGGAAGCGCTCCAGCTGGACACGGATCGCCTCGGTGTTCGCGGAGGCGAGCTCGGCCGAGAGCAGCTGCCGCTCCTCGCTCTTCCCCGACGGGTCGCCGATCAGCCCTGTGCCGCCCCCGACCACCGGGATCGGATGATGCCCGTGCCGCTGCAGGTGCACGAGTCCCATGATCGGGAGCAGGCTGCCTACGTGGAGGCTCGGCGCGGTGGGATCGAACCCGGCGTAACCGGCGCGCGCGCCGGACGCGAGGTGGGCGGCCGCGCCTTCGGACATGTCCTGCAGCAGGCCCCTCCAGCGGAGCTCTGCGATCAGGTCGCTCATGGTTCTCCGGGATCTAACGTCGAAGCCGCCGCGCGACGGCGCGGCGGCTGAAGCGGTGAACGCTACGGAACCGGTCATCCTCGTGCCAGCCGTAGCGGCCACCCGCATGGGGCAGGAGAAGCATCACCGCGGGAACCTTGGAGACCAGGTTGCTGAGCACGACGGTGATCGGAAGGAGCCACGCGGCACGGTCGGGACGGGTCCTCACCTCGGCGGGAGCCGAGAACGCGCTCCCGGTGGGGCCCCGCCGGCACCATCGGGGGAGAGTCATGCCGAGGTAGGCCACCACAATCACCGTGAGAAGCACGGGGGCGATCATAGCCGTGGGGTCCAGGGGGCGTAACTCCCGCGCCCCGGCCCGGGAGGAACCATTTTCATGTCTTTCAGGTCTGGACTTCTGGATCCAGCGATTGCTCCTCTCGACCATCCTCGAGCGCATCGGCTCCGCGCCGCGCGCCCCCAGACCGAGATCCCTCCCCGTCGCCTAGCTAGCCCTCCGTCGCGGCCGCTCGAGCGCGCGTCATTTCACCGCAGCGAGGGGCGGAACGCACTGCACGATCACGTTGAACATCTCGTCCTGGTCGAGGGGATGGAACGCCCGGTTCACCCGCAGCTGCGCGCCAGTCCCGATCGTCTCCGTGACCGCCTTGTAGACCGCGAACAGACAGTCCACACCCTCGCTCCGCATTCTGCGCACCCCTCGCGCGGGGACGTCCCGTGGATCCGGGGTGCGGGTCCAGCCCGTCGCGCCGAGCTGCTCGTAGAGCAGCGCCGCGGTTTCGGTCAGCGTGAGCGCCGTGCCACCCGCCGCCGTGATGCGACAGCCCGAGTGAACCTGCGCGGTGCGGGCATCGGCGATCGTTTCCGGTTCGACCTCCGCGAGCATGGCGAAATCGTCCACGAGAAACTCGCGGGCGTGCTCGCAGAGTGGAGCGGACTGTGCACCGGCCCCGGTCGCGCCGGCGGCCCACACGATCAGCGCGGCGGACAGTAAGAAGACCCCGCGGCGAAATGGCATACCCTAGGGCGCCGCTTCCATCGCCGGAATGCACTGCACGAACACGTTGTATCGGGCGTCCTGATGATTCGGCACGAACGCCATGGTGACCTTCCGCTCCGTCTCCGTGCCGATGGCCATCGTCGCCATCGTATAGACGCCGAAGAAGCAGTCCGTCTCCTCCCAACGAAGCCGAAGCGCCGATTCCGCCGGAGCGTCACGGGGATCCGGCGTGCGCGTCCAACCGGCGGCCATCATCTGGTCGTAGAGCAGCTCCGCGGTATCGGTCATGCCGAGCGAAGTGCCTCCCGCCGCGGTGACGCGACACCCTGGGAGCTTCTTCTGCGTGCGCCAGTCGTCCATCGTGTCGCGCTCGGTGACGGCCACCATGGCGAAGCTCTCGGTCAAGAACTTCTGGACGGGCTCGCAACGCTTGATGTCCTGAACGCCGGCCGCATCGGTGCTCGCGGCGGCGCAGCCGATCAGCAGGACCAGGATCAGCGGAAGAAGCTTCGCGGCAGGCAGGTAGGTGCGGTCGATCATGCCGTCTCCCTCAGGGTGTGGGCGTGAGAATGATACCCCACACACCGGGTGATAGAAGCACGTCAGGGGCCGCCGAAGCGGCCCCTGACGTGATCCCCAAAATAGCGATTTGATGGAAGGCGCGAAAACCGACGCGGACCGCCGAGCTTACTGCGCGGCGAGTTCCTTCATGAGTCGGTCGAACACCCCGCGCTGGGCGACGTCGGAGCTCACCACATACAGCTCCTGGTAGTACGCCTGCTCGGTGGTCCCGGCCGCGGTCAGGATCTCCGCCTTCTGCTTATCGAACATGTCCATGGCCTCGATCTTGGGACCGGGCTCATGGGCCTTCGCGAGCGTCGCGTTGTACTCGTCACGCGCCATGTTCAGCGTGAAGTGCAGCTTCGCGAACGACTGCAGCTTGGGGTCAACCGCCTGCGGCGCCGCAGCAACGGGCCTCGCGGCAGGAGCCGGGGTGGCAGCCTTGGTCTGAGCCTGAAGCGCGTGCGGCGCGTAGAGGCTCGCAAGAGCCAGTGCCGTCAAGAAGAACCTGCGGCCAGCCATCATCTCCTCCTGTTTACGTTTCGGGAGCTGCTGAGCTTGTAACGACATCGGTGGGGAGGTCCGGAATCTGGCCCAACGGGACCCGTTTCGCAACTTCCATGCGGCCCTGGAGGTGGGGAACCCACCGGCAGGGGTCGGCCCGAGCAGCCCCTCCTGAGCCCGCCTCTGACCCCAGGACTGAATTCCCCGGCGGGAGGGGCATCTCGGGGGGCCCTCCCACCAGTCAGGCGCCCCCTGATGCCGCGGGCATAGTCCGCACCGGAAGACCACCGTCCCTGTGCGGCACATTCTGCCGGAGAACCCGACCAAGAAAAACGGGGCGGTGAGGAATCCCTCACCGCCCCGCGCTCGAGCGAATTCGACCGCGCCGACCTCAGCGGATCGGTGCGACCTCGAACGGCGGAACGCCCGACAGCGGGCAGTAGTCGCCGGTGCCTTTGAAGTGCGTATCGAGACACTGGAACTTGGCGCCCAGACTCTGCATCAACTCCACCGTCTTCGGGTACGGCGTCCGCGAGAAATATCCCGCGCGCCCGCCGCGTGCCATGTCGACCGCGGACTGCCCCAGCCGGTTTACCGCGTTCACATCGGCACCCTTCGATACCAGGTACTGGATCAACTCGTTGTCACCACGGACCGCCGCGAAGTGGAGCGGAGCGTAGCCCCACGAGTCGGGCAGGTTGACGTCCGCGCCCTGCTCCTCGACCAGGTACTTCACGGTGTTGAGGAAGTTGTTCGGGACGTTGTTCTGCTGGAACGCGCCGAGGCCCAGGAAGCCACCGCCGGCAGCGGCCTGGATCGGATACAGATTCGGCGTCCCCTTGGGCATCTTGGGCAGCCCCGAATCTTCCTGGAGCCGTCCGTCCTCCTGACGCCCGCCCCTCATCGAGTTCTCCGGCCACGCGGTAGGAACGTTCACGTCAGCGCCGTGAGCCGCGAGCACCTTCATCGCCTCTAGGTCCTGCGCGAAGGTCGCGCGCCAGAACGGAGTCGCTCCCGTGAAGTCCATGCCGAACTTTCCCTCCCACTCGAGGAACCAGAGGTGCGTCTTGAGACGTACGTTCGGGTTCGCACCCTTGTCGAGCAGGGCGTTCAGAACCGCCATGTAGCCAGTCTGCTGATTGTCCTGGGCGCGGGGCTGCGGGTGGTCGGTGAACCTGAGCGTCCACTGCGTCTGCAGCAGCGCGAACAGCGGAGCGATCCCGTCGGTGTCGGTCGCGATGTTCACGTCCGCCCCACGGTCGATCAGCACCATCGCCAGATCATAGCGGCCGTTCAGCAGAGCCTGCACGAGAGGAGTGCTCCCATCCGCGCTCCGCTGATTGATGTCGGCTCCGCCGGCGAACAGGGCTTCAGCGGCCTTGATACGACCCTCACGGGCCGCGTGATGCATCGCTGTCATACCACCGGACTTGGCCACCAGCGTCTCGGTCACGCCCGCGCGGTTCCCACCGCCTGCAGCGCCACGTCCACCACCGGTGTTGCCAGGGGCAGCGCCCGGAGGCAGCGGCGCATCGGCCGGCGTGATCAGCGTCGCCATCGCCTTCGCGATCTCCTCGGGCGAGCTGAGGAACTGGCGCTGAGCGGCGATCGCCTTCTGCTCCTCTTCGACCGTCAGCTCGCGATCCGCGCTGCCAGCGTTCTTCCGGATCTCTTCGAGTGCCGCTTTCAAGCGGGCCTGAGCGGTCCGCTCGACGGCGACCCTCTGCACTTCGTCCACCACCTGGGTGGCGATCGTCGCATCGGCGCCCTTGGCCATCAACTCCTTCACCGACGCCGCGCGACCGTAGGCGGCCGCGAACATCAGCGCGGTCTGCCCGGACGACGCCTCACGCGCGTTGACCGGCGCGCCCTTCTCGAGCAGCGCCTTCACCACCAGCTCACCGTCGAGCGCCTTCGCGGCCAGGTGCAGTGGGGTCACCCCCGTCGTCGTCGTCACCGCCGAGGGGCTCGCGCCCGCCGACAGCAGCGCCTGCACCACCGTCAGGCGCGCACCACTCGCCGC
>CAMCNM010000143.1 GCA_945876015.1 Gemmatimonas phototrophica | reverse complement strand
GGGCGGTCTTTTTTCAGACGGCGGGTTTCGCGCCGCTCTCCGGTTCCTCGTCCAACGTGGGCTCTCGCAGGTGCACGGGCTCGACCCCCCGCTTGGCCGTCCAGAGGTTCAGCGACTCCACGAGCACCGAGAAGCCCATCGCGAAGTAGATGTAGCCCTTCGGGAGGTGCTGCCCGAAGCCTTCCATGATCAGCGACATGCCGATCAGCAGCAGAAACGAGAGCGCGAGCATCTTCACCGTGGGGTGCCGCGAGACGAAGTGGCTGACGGTGCCCGCGGCCAACATCATGAACCCGACCGCGATCACCACCGCGGCCACCATCACGCCCACGTCCTCGGCCATCCCCACCGCGGTGATCACGGAGTCGAGCGAGAAGACGAGATCGAGAATCCCGATCTGCACGACGACGGAGGCGAGCGTCGCCTTTCCTTGGGCGGATCCATGCCCGGGCTGCTCGCCCTCGAGCTTCTCGTGGATCTCGCGGGTTGACTTGAAGAGCAGGAAGACGCCACCGCCGATCAGGATCAGATCGCGGCCGCTGAATCCATGTCCGAAGAGCCCGAACAGCTCCGTGGTCAGGCGCATCACCCACACGATCGAGAACAGGAGCGCGATGCGGGTGACCATCGCGATCGCCAGTCCCAGCTTGCGCGCCTTCGCCTGTTGATCCTCGCGGACCTTCTCGGCGAGGATCGAGATGAAGACGATGTTGTCGATCCCGAGGACGATCTCGAGAACGGTCAGCGTAGCGAGTGCAATCCAGGCATCGGGTTGTGTGATCCAATCCATGCGTGCTTCCGCCTCGTATCGGGGGTGCCGGGTGAATCCGGGAAGTTAGCGCCGGGTGCCCATCCGCGGCTCGGGATGTGCAACCCGGCCCCCCTCCAACGTCCCCCGATACGGAAGCGTCATTCTGACCGGAGGACCCCATGCGTTCATCGCTCCGCCCCCGAGGCGCCTTCTCGGCCCTGGCCGTGGCTTGCCTCATTGGAGCTGCGGCGCCGCGCAGCGCGGCCGCCCAGGGCTGGATCGAGCCCCTCCCGGGCCGGCCCATTCCCCTGGGGGGCTGGGTGGTCGAGAAGACCCGCAGCCAGGTCCGCGTGGCCGTGGATGGGCGGGTGGCGACGATCGAGCTGACCGAGTGGTTCAGGAACACCGGCAGCCGCGTCGCCGAGGGCGAGTACCTCTATCCGCTGCCGGGTGAGGCCGTGTTCTCCGGATTCTCCCTCTTCCAGGGCGAGCAGGAGCTGCGCGGCGAGATGATGGACCGCGACCAGGCGCGCGCCATCTACGAGGAGATCGTCCGGCGGCGCGCGGATCCGGCGCTGATCGAGCTGGCGGGACACGGCCTCCTCAGGGCGCGCGTCTTCCCGATCGAGCCGGGGCAGGAGCGAAAGGTGGAGCTCCGCTACACGCAGCTCCTCCAGCGGTCCGGCGACGCGCTCCAGTTCCGCTACGCGGGCGGGCTTCGCGACACCGAGATGGGCCAGCCGCGCCGGGTAGTCCCGGTCTCGGGTGAGGGCCATCCGAAACGGAAGGCGGTCGTCCACACCGACTTCCGCATGGTGGTCGCGGACCCGGACGCGTTCCTGGATCCGTTCTCTCCGACGCACAGCCTGGAACGGGAGCGGCAGGTCGGCCGGCTCGTGGTCACGCTCGACGATGAGCTGACGGGAGAGCTCTCGGTCTTCCTCCCGCTCGCTCGGCGGGGCGTCGGTCTGACGGTCGCGGCCCACCACCCGGCGGGAGAGATGGGCTACGCGATGCTCACGCTGACGCCGGGTCGGATGGATGCCCCGGCGGACGCGAGGGACGTGACCGTGGTGGTGGACGTCTCCGGCTCGATGGCGGGCGAGAAGATGGATCAGGCGCGCGACGCGATCGTCGCGCTGCTCGGCACCCTCGACGCGCGGGACCGGTTCCGGATCCTCGCGTTCAGCAATGCCGTGTACGCCGAGAGCGAGGGCTGGCGGACGGTGAACGACGCGAGCCTGCGCGAGGCGACCGAGTGGGTGGAGCGGCTCGACGCGGAGGGTGGGACCAACATCGAGGGCGCGCTGGGAGAGGCCTTCCGCGTGACGCCGGGCGAAGGGCAGCTGCCGGTGGTGATCTTCCTCACCGACGGGCTGCCGACCGTGGGTGAGCGGGACCCCGAGCGGATCGCGACGTCCGCCGAGCACGACCGCGGCCGCGCGCGCGTGTTCGCGTTCGGCGTGGGCGACGACGTGAACACGCACCTGCTGGACGCGCTGTCCGTGGCCGCGCGGGGATCCACGGACTACGTGCAGCCGGGTGAGAGTGTGGAGCGCGCGTTGTCGCTGCTCACGGCGAAGATCCAGCATCCGGTGCTGACCGATCTGGAGATCGACGGCGCTCCGGTGCGGCTCCGTGAGATCTATCCGGTCACGCTGCCCGATCTGTTCGCGGGTCAGGAGCTCGTGGTGCTGGCGCGCTACGAGGGATCGGGCGGGGGCGAGCTCGCCGTGACCGGTCGGCGCGGCGGGAGGGAGGAGCGCTACGCCGCGACGGCGACCTTCCCCCGGCAGACCGAGGAGAATGGCTATCTGCCGCGGCTGTGGGCGTCCCGCAAGCTGGGGCACCTGACACGCCAGGTCTGGCTCGAAGGGCCGACGCCCTCGTTGATCGAGGAGATCAAGCAGACCGCCCTCCGATACGGGCTTCCGAGCGAGTACACGGCCTATCTCGTCAAAGAGCCCGAGCAGATGACGATGGGCGGGACGCGCGGAGGCCGCGACGCCTCGCTCGGCCTGCAGTCGGCGCCTCCCGCGAGCGCGCAGGGTGCCGGAGCGGTCGGGGCGGCCAACCGGGCGCACCTGATGCGCGAGGCGTCCAAGGCCTCCGAGCTGAACGCGGTCACGGATGCGATGGAGGCCAAAGCCGAGGCCGCGCCGGGCGTGCGCATGGTCGGCGGCCGGCTCTTCCAGGAGAAGGGTGGGGTATGGGTGGAGTCGGCGAAGTTCTCCGACCCCCTCCCCCTGGTCACCGTGAAGCTGTTCAGCCGGGCCTGGTTCGATCTGCTGGCCGCGCTGCCGGAGCTGGCCCCCGTGGCCCGCGAGCTCGGGCGCGTCGAAGTGATCGGGTCGTCGCTCAGGGTCCGCGCCGACCACGAAGGGCTCGAGCAGCTTCCCGCCGATCAGCTGAGTCGCATCGTGCGCGCCTTCCGCGGACAACCATGAACGACTGGAGTTCGATCTATCGGTCCGTGTTTCCGGACCTCGTCCGCTTCCTCCACAGGAAGGTGTGGGACGAAGAGCGAGCTCGTGATCTGGCGCAGGAAGCGTTCGTGCGCGCGCTGCGAGAGGAGCCCGACAAGCCCCGCCCCTTCCTGTTCGCGGTGGCCGCCAACCTCGCCCGCGACGAGGCGCGCTCGGCGATCCGCCGCAAGCGGCACCTGGTGCTCCTCCAGGGCGGAATGGACGAGGCATCGACCGCGGATCTGGAAGGCGAGATGGACCGGACGGAGACGGCCGCGCGCGTGCGCGCGGCGCTCGAGAGCTTGAGTGAGCGCGACCGCGAGGTTCTGCTCCTGTGGGACGGAGGAATGAGCTACGGCGAGATCGCCGCCGAGACCGGGTTGGCGGCGGGTGCCGTCGGAACGACGCTGGCCCGAGCACGAAAGCGTCTCGTGGACATGTACGAACAAGGAGTGAGGGATCATGCAGCACGTGGATGAAGGCGACCTCCACGCCTGGTTGGACGGGGCGTTGGACCAACTCGGAGACGGCCGCGCGGCACAGGTGCGTGAGCACCTGCGCACCTGCGCGGCGTGCCGCGAGGCGCTCGTGGCCGAGGAGACCATGCGTGCCCGCGCGGACCAGGTACTCGCGCTCGCCGTGCCGAAGTCGATCGACGCGCCTCCGTTCGAGACGCTGGTCGCGCGCGCGCGTGCGCTACAGCCGACCGTGGCCCCCGCGCAGCGCTCGCGCCTCTCACGTGTGACGCGGATGGGATGGGCCGCCTCGGTCGTGATCGCGCTCGGTGCGGGTTGGATGGCGCGCACGCTCGAGTTGGGTTCGGAGCTGGCCGATCGTGTTGCGAGCGCTCCCGTGAGCGAGGTCGTCCAGCCGGCGGCTCCTTCCGCGGATCCGACGGTTGCGGCTCCGTCGGACGCGGTCGTCGCTGCCGGTCCGCGGTCGGCCGAGATGGCGGGGGCTGGTCCCGCCGGCCCGACGAGCGCGGCGCAGCCGGTGAGGCAGAATGTCGCCACGCCCCCCGTCGTCGCGTCGGGCGCCGGGCAGAGCGTACAGAGGCGGGCGGCGGAGGAGGCTGTCGCGCCGGAGAAGTCGGTGGTGGCGCAGCTGGCTTCGGCCCTAGAGCGGAACGCTCCTCCGGCGGCGCCGGCGCCTGTGCCCGTGGTAAAGGAGCCTGCCCCGGCTCCCCAGGTCGCGACCGAGCAAAGGACGACGGCGACGTCGGCGAACCTGGCCGAGCCGGCACGCACCACCGGGCGGACCGTGCTCGTGTCCCGGCGGCCGCGGGCCGGGGAGATCGCCGCCTCGTCGGCGGTGCCCAGAAGCTCCGGCCTCGGCATCCAGGGCGGGAGGGACACCACGTCCGTCCCCGGCCTGTTCGCCCGGGGTGGGGTGGGGAGCGCGGGGGCGAGCAGGGTGGAGGTGAGTACCGACGCGGACATCGATGAAGCGGTGGACCTGATCGTCCCGGATCTGCCGGTGCTCCGCGTCGAATGGACCGAGGTCAGCCCGGGTCGCCCCGGGCTCCGGGTTCTCCAGCGCCTCGCCCCGGGGGACACGCTCGAGGTTCGCTTCGTCCGCTCGGGTGGTGCCGCGGCCGATGCCGCCGCCGATCCGCTGGCGGCCGTGGTGGGGGTCCCGCTACGCGCCGGGTGGAGCCAGGTGGTCCGGGTGCACCGGGACGGCTGGCTCGTCGCCCGCGCCCCCCTGAAGGTCGAGGAGCTCGAGGCGCTCGTGAACAGCGCCGGCCGCAGGAGCCGGTAGGCCCCAGACATCGACACTGGCGGTTCTAGCATAAGTGAAGTAAATCATTCACTTAATCCCAATTTTGACTGGGACGACTTCGCTCGGCCTCCTTTCCTCCCCGCGTCGCGCCATCGTCACCCTGCTGCGCCGGGGCGGTCGTACGATCCCCGAGCTGGCCTCGGAGCTTGCGGTGTCAACCAACGCCGTCCGCGGGCATCTCGTCGCCCTCGAGCGTGACGGGGTGGTGGAGCGGGGGGAGACCCGCCGGGAAACGGTCGGGAAGCCGGCCCGCGTCTACGGCCTGTCCGCGGCGGGGGAGGAGCTCTTTCCGCGCGCCTACGCACCGGTGCTCCTGGCCTTCCTCGACCTGATCGCCGAGTGGGACGGCGCCGACGGCTTGGGCGAGGTCCTGCACGAGGTAGGTGCGCGGCTCGCGGTCGGCGCCGATGGCGGAGGGGCCGAGGGGGCCGCGCGCGCTCTCCGTGCGCTCGGAGCCGATGCGACGATCGACAGGGCGACTTCGCAGATCGTGGTCTCGGGATGTCCGCTGGCCGCCGCGGTGGACGCGCGCCCCCAACTGTGTGGACTCATGACCGCGCTCGTCTCGTCTGCCGCGGGTGCGCCGGCGGTCGAGCGCTGCGAACGCAACGGAGGCCGGCCGCGGTGTCGCTTCGCGCTGTCCGATCTGGCCGAGTCATGAGGGTCGTCGAGCGCGCGCTGGTCGCGTGGCTCCTCTGGGGGGTCGCG
>CAMCNM010000142.1 GCA_945876015.1 Gemmatimonas phototrophica | reverse complement strand
CCGATTCGGACTGCCGAAACCGCCTTCTCCACTCCCGGCCGATCGAGGGATCGGAGTTCCTGCCGGTATTGTGGTCAGCCGGCATCCGCTCCTACCGCGCGGTCTTCAACGTCCCGGGCGACCCGGTGGCCGACCTGGTGCGGGGCTACGCCGACGCGCTGGCAGCGCTCGACGCCGGGGCGTCGCCCCCACAGCTCGACGTGCGGGAGCGGCTCGATCGGAAGTTCACGCGCGGGCACTTCGTGCGCGCGGTCTGAGCCGGGCGGACTCCTCACCCGAAGTCCCGATACCTCAGCACCTCTTTCTGCTCGAGCAACCGCTCGAACGAGCGCACGGCGAGAGTGGCGAGCCCACTGACCCCGGCCGCGCCTTCCTGCAGGGCCGACCTGGTGATGCGCACCTTGATGCGCAGCTCGGTGGTCCCGTCCGTCACCTCCTGAATCGGGCTGTCGAGTCGGAGCCGCACGGACACGGGAGAAGTGGATGCCGGCTCCCGACCCAGGTAGATGCAAGCGACCGACGCCACATCGGCGAGCGCCGCCAGCGGGTCGCCCACCTGCGCGACGGGCGCGCCCTCGAGCACCAGCGCGAGGTTGCCCCCGATCCCCCGCGACGTCTCGTCCAGGAAGACGTCGATGCTCACCCCGTCCGGGTCGTCGGCGCGGTGGAAGAAGAGGTACGCGCTGCGCGACGTCTCACCCTCCCAACGCCCGGCGAATTCGTGGCTGGTCGTCTTCTGCAGACCGGAAAGGAGCCATCCGCTCCCCTCCACCCCGTCCCGCACGGCGTCGATGAGCGGCTCCGGGGTGAGCAGCGGACCGGCGTCGGCGCTCATCGGGCGGCCCCGGCCAGGGGCTCGGGAGCGAGCATTTCCAGGGGCGGAAACGGTTGACTGGCCTTCATGTTTTCCTCTATGCTACTTGAGTCTTCGGGGGCTCGCGTCAGCGGGGCGGACGGACAGTATGATGGATTCCACCGACATCGAACGCGACCTGCGCCAGGTTCTCGAGGCGCGGGGCCAGCGCTACACCGAGCAGCGGGCGGCCGTATACCGGTTCCTCCACGGGACCGACGTCCATCCCACCGCCGAAGAGGTGTTCCTGCGCGTGCGCGGTGATCTCCCCGGGATCTCGCTCGCGACCGTCTACAAGAGCCTCGAGACGCTGGTCGGCTGTGGCCTCGCCCACAAGCTCAGCTACGGCGACACCTCCGCGCGCTACGACGGACGCACCGATCCGCACCTCCACGCGCGCTGTCTCTCGTGCGGCCGGATCACCGACGTGCCGGGACGCGTTCCCGCCGCACAGCTCCCGCCTCCGGCGCGGGCCGGACATTTTCGCGTGACCGGCTATCGCGTCGAGCTCACCGGCTACTGCGCCCAGTGCGATCCGGGCGAGGCCGCCGAGGCCTGACGCACCCCGCCGCGAGCCCGAGGGGCTTCCGCGGCTCCTTCCGAACAGACCCGGACACACTCGCGGCCTACAGCGGAGCCGCGGGCCCGTTTCGCATCGCGCCCACCGCGGTCGCGGTCCCCGCCGACGCCGACGACGTGCAGTCCCTGGTGGAATGGGCCGCG
Source organism: Gemmatimonas phototrophica (assembly GCA_945876015.1). Taxonomy (GTDB): domain Bacteria; phylum Gemmatimonadota; class Gemmatimonadetes; order Longimicrobiales; family Gaopeijiaceae; genus UBA2988. Next base: position 4,142 of record CAMCNM010000142.1, on the reverse strand, counting down.
CGCGAAGGCACTCCGATCATCCCCCGCGGAGCGGCCACGGGAATGCCCGCCGGCAACGTCGGCCCGTGGCTCGCGGTCGATCTGATGCCCGGCCTCGGAAGGGTCGAGAGCGTGGACCCCGAGCAGGGCACGATCCGCTGCGGCGCGGGCGCGGTGGCCGCAGCCGTCGCGCGCGCCGCGGCCACCGCGGGCTTCGTCCTCCCCTGCCTGCCCTCGAGCGCCGAACGCTGCACGATCGGCGGCATGGCCGCCAACAACGCGGCGGGCGCGCGCTCGTTCCGACACGGTGCGACGCGCGAGTGGGTCACCGGCCTCGACGTGGTGTGGGCGGACGGCACCCGCAGCGTGATCGGTGGTGGCGCGGAGCCACCCGCGCGCATGCGCGCGCTCGCGGCCGACCTGACCGCTCGACTCGGCGACGTGCGCGGCCGCGGCTGGCCGCTCGTGCGCAAGAACTCGAGCGGATACGCGCTCGACCGGTTCCTCCCCGCCTGCGATCCCGTCCACCTCATGGTCGGAAGCGAAGGCACGCTCGGCACCATCGTCGGCGCGACCCTCCGGCTCATGCGAACGCCGGCGGAGCGCGCGGTGATCCTGGTCGGACTTCCGTCTCTCGACGCGATTCCCGAGGCGGCGGCGATCGCCACCGAGGTCGGCGCCTCCGCGTGCGAGCTGTTCGGGCGCCGTCTCGTCGAGATGGCGGGTCTCGCCGTCGATCCGCTCGCGCGTGACGCCGCCGAGGGCGCCGCCGCGCTCGTGCTCATCGAGCTGGAAGGTGAAGCCGACCAGGTCATCTCCGGTCTCGCGCGCGTTCGCCGCTGGACGGCCGCGGGAGGTCTGGGCTCCGTCGAAGCAACCGATGACGAACGGAGAGCCCGCCTCTGGGAGGTGCGCCACGCGGCGAGCCCGCTGATCGCCCGTGCGGCGGAGCGCGGACGCAGGTCGTCCCAGTTCATCGAGGACTCGGTGGTTCCGGTCGGCGCCGTGCCCGACTACCTGCGGGGGCTGGACGACATTCTCGAGCGGGCCGCGACCGAGGCGGTCGTGTTCGGCCACGCCGGGGACGGCAACATCCACGTCAATCCGCTGGTGGACGTGCGGACCCCCGGCTGGCGAGACCGTGTACGGACCATCCTGGAGGAGACGGTGGCGCTGGTGGCCGGACTGGGCGGCACGCTCAGTGGGGAACACGGGGACGGCCGGGTCCGGGCGCCCTTCCTCGACCGGATCTGGTCCCCCGAGCTGATGGCGGCATTTCGCGACGTGAAGGCCCGCATGGACCCGGCCGGACTCATGAATCCGGGGGTGATCCTCCCCCTCCCCGGCCAGGACCCCCTCGCGGGCATGTGGCCCGGGTCTTGAGCCTGAGGGCAGGGCGGCGGTGCGTTCCTTGCACTTTTTGCCACATGGCCCGAGCGTGGGGTCGAGTACGGGCGTAGCTCTCCCAGCCGATGGCGCGATGAAGGAACGAACGAAGGGACGGCACCGGACGCGCGGCGGACGCTGGCTCAAGGCGGCCGCCCTCGTCCTGATGTTCCTCGGCGCCGCCGCCTTCACGCGCGCGGAGGTGCTCGACGAGCGGGTGCGCCAGCTTCGCGAGGACCTCCGGACGTTGGTCGAATCGAACGGCCGGCGCAGCACGCGATACAGCGTGCTCGCCCTCTCGCTCGAGACCGGCGACACGCTGTTCGACCGGGGATCGCACGATCTGCTCGCTCCCGCGTCGAACATGAAGCTCCTCACGACCGCGGCGGCCCTGCGCTACCTCGGACCCGACTACCGGTACCAGACCTTCCTCCTCGCGGACGGCCCGATCGAGCAGGGCCGCCTGAGGGGCGACTTGGTGCTGTACGGCACCGGCGACCCGGGGCTCTCGGTGGAGTGGCAGGGGGTCGAGATCCTCGAAGCGCTCGCCGACTCCCTCGGCCGCGCCGGCGTACGGGTGATCGAAGGGAACGTGGTGGGCGACGGCAGCTTCTTCAGCGGCCCGCTCCTCGGTGACGGATGGAACCCGGACGACTTGAACGACTGGTTCACCGCACCCAGCTCGGCGCTCACGTTCGACGAGAACATGGTCACGCTCAGGGTCGTGCCCTCGGCCCCGGGCCTCGCGCCCGAGATCCACACGCTCCCGGGCGGCGCCGACGTCCCCATGCAGGTGACTGCGGTCACCGGCGGCGGTGGGGGCCGCGTGCGGATCAGTCGCGACGATCCTACGCTACCGATCTCGATCGAAGGGTCGCTCTCGCCCAACGGAAGCGAGGTGTGGCGTCAGATGACGGTCCAGGATCCGCCGCGCTTCGCCGCGAGCATCCTCAAGACCGTCCTCGAGGAGCGCGGCATCGTGGTGATGGGCACGGTGGCCACGGTCACCGATGCGGCGGCGTCCACGGTCACCGCGCGCTCGCTCTGGGCCCCCGGTGTGGACGCGAAGCGGACCGGCGCGCGCATCGTCGCCACTCATCACTCTCCGCCGCTCCTCGACTATCTGAAGATCGTCAACAAGAGGAGCCACAACCTGTTCGCCGACCTCACGCTCAAGACGCTCGGGCGCATGGTGGACGGTCAGGGCTCGTTCGCCGCGGGCTCGGCGGTCGTGCATCGCTTCCTGGCCAACGAGGTGAAGACCGACACGCTCGGGGTGGTCATGCACGACGGCTCGGGGCTTTCGGCGCTGAGTCGCGTCAGCGCCGCGACGTTCGTGGACGTGCTCAAGCACATGTCCCGGACGCCGCTCTGGGATCCCTACTGGGAGACGCTCCCGGAGGCCGGCAACCCGCGTGAGCTCCGCCGCATGTACCGGACACCCGCGGCCGGGAACCTGCGCGCCAAGACCGGAACGATCGAGCATGTCTCCGCGCTGTCCGGGATCGTCCGCTCGGCCAACGGCGAGCGCATCCTGTTCAGCATCATCGCGAACGACGTCCCGTCCACCGGCAGCGCCAAAGTCATCGAGGACCGGATCGGCGTGGAGCTCGCCAGCTTCGAGCGTCCCTTCCAGCCGGTCGCCGAGATCCGGATGGCGGTGCTCGATTCGATTGGACCGGAGGCGGAGACGCCGGTCGTCGAGACTCCCACGGCATCGGAAGCCCCTCCCGCGCTCGTCGCGCCGAACCCGCCTCCGGCCAGGCCGAGGGCGCCGGCTCCCGCTCCTCGCACGCACAAGGTGGTTTCCGGCGACAACCTGACCGTGATCGCGCGCCGCTACGGCGTGACCCTCAACGCGCTGGTGGCCGCCAACCCCAGGCTGTCGCCGAGACGGCTGCTGCCCGGGATCGAGCTGAAGATTCCCTCGGCCGAGCAGGGGGAGGATGCGACGCCGCCTGCCAAGCGCGTGGACGTGACCGAGCACATCGTGAAGTCGGGGGAAACCTTCGATCGGATCGCCCGCACCTACGGCGTGTCGGTGAACGACCTCATCACGGCGAATCCGGCGGTGAATCCCCGCCGACTCCCGGTCGGCGAGCGCGTCAGCATCCCGGCGGATCCCGGCAAGTAGGTCGCCCGGCAGGTCAGCTCGCTTCCGGCAGACTCCCCATCGCGGTGGTATCCCGTCCGAGCGCCGAGCGCAGGCGACGCCGTAGCTCGACCTCCGAGAGCGTGCTCAACGTGCGCCGTGCCGTGGTCTCGCTGTTCCAGCGCACATCCGGGAGCGCGACGCCTTCGCCTTCGGCGCGCGGCTCGAGCCACAGGAAGTAGCGGCCCTTGTAGTCGGGCCCCGACCGCTCGCGCACCGAAGCCGTCCAGGCTTCCCCTGCCTCGTTCGTGAACTCCCTCATCGCCTCATCCAAAAAGTTGGTCAGGCCACTGCGCGGCCCGGGCGGAGCCCGCAGCGCTCCATGAATCGCGCGATCACGTATCGCAGCCCGCCGGCCTCGGTCACCTCGGTCGGGGTCGCGCCCGTGTACTGCTTGAGCGCCCTCCGGAAGGCGGCCCCGCTCGAGTACTCGAGCTGCCGGGACACGCTCTCGCCGGTCCTGCCGGGCTCCTCCATCCAGCGTCCCGCGTGCATCAGGCGGGCCCAGGTCAGGAGATGCCCCGTCGAGGGCAGCCCGATCCGCTTCATCCGCACGCTCAGATGGGGCCGGCTGAAGCCGATCCGAGCCGCGAAGTCGTCCGCCGACCAGCGCAGGTGGACCCCA
>CAMCNM010000141.1 GCA_945876015.1 Gemmatimonas phototrophica | reverse complement strand
CACAGCCCACGCCTCCACCGGTGCCCGGTCAGCTCGCCGTGGTCGCGCTCGATCACGCGAACTACGTGCGCTGGAGCGACGCGGCGCGGAGCGCTAGCGACTTCTCGTTCTACCGCCTCTACCTGAAGGCGGCGAACGGCACCTCCTACGTGCTGGGTGAGACCGACTCGGAGGGATTCCTCGATCTGCTCGCCGAGAACGGCCTCACGTACTCCTACTACGTCAGCGCCGTGGACGAGGATGGGCACGAGAGCGTCGGGAGCGCGACGGTGAAGGGGACACCGCGCCCGGACTACCAGGCGGAATGGATGTACGACTGGTTCGACCTGCCGGCGTCGTCCGGTTTCCGCTTCCGGAAGTCCGATCAGGAGAACCCGATCGTGAGCGGCAGCGACGCGGCCCGGCACTTCCGGCTCGAGACCGATGCGGACGGCTGGTGGCTCGTGCCCGGCCCGAACGCGGACGTCTACCCGAATTCATGGGCCACCACGGCGCTCAAGTGCGGACCCGCGGCCGACGCCGACTGCACCGACGTGAGCCGCGCGCCCACGAGCGGCTACGTGCACGAAGACATCGGCCTCGAGCCGCAGAGCAGCTACGTGCTCCGCGTGCGCGGTGACGACGGGCAGAACCACTACGGCGTGATCCGCGTGACCATGCTCGGCTCGGACCAGGGCGGAGACGCGCTCATGATCTTCGACTGGGCCTACCAGCTCCAGGCCGGCAGTCCCGACCTGGCCCCGCGGGCGGCTCCGGTGCGGTAGAGACAGGGCAGGGCCTGGTGTATGTTTGACCATGCTCCCAGTCCTCGAGGCGGTCCCTAACTTCAGCGAGGGCAAGGACCTGGACTGGGTCCGGGGGGTCGTGGACGCGGTCGCTCGAACCGGGGTGGAGGTGCTCGACTGGTCTGCCGATCCCGACCACAACCGCTCGGTGGTGACCTTCATCGGCGATCCCCCCTCGGTCGAGGCCGCCGCTCTGGAGGCTGCCCGCTTCTCACTCGAGCGCCTCGACCTGCGCACGCACCGGGGGGTTCATCCCCGCGTCGGGGCGCTCGACGTCCTTCCGTTCGTGCCGCTCCAGGGTCTGACCATGGACGACGCGGTCGCGAGCGCGCATCGGGTTGGAGCCGCGGTCGCGGGGCTGGGTGTCCCGGTCTACTTCTATGGGCGGGCCTCCTCACCCCCGGGGCGCCGCCTGGCGGACCTCCGCCGCGGCGGGTTCGAGGCCCTGCGCGACCGGTTTCCCGAGGGGAGCGTGCCCGATCTTCCCGCCGGGCGGACCTCCGCCCACCCCACGGCCGGGGTCACCTGCGTGGGCGCGCGCGGGCAGCTCCTCGCCTGGAACGTCTACGTGGAGGGGGTCAGCCCCGATCTGGTCCGAGCGCTCGCGGCCGAGCTCCGGGAGAGGGGGGGCGGCTTCGCGTCGCTCCGCGCCCTCGCCTTCGAGCTCGGGTCCAATGGCCGGGTCCAGCTTTCCATGAATCTCGAGGAGATGGACGTCACCTCGCCGTTCGAGGTCTTCCTCAAGATCGAGCGCAGGGTGGCGGAATGGGGCGGCCGGTTGGCCGGAACCGAGGTGATCGGCATGATCCCTGACCCACTTGTGCTTCCGGCGGCTGCCGACAGATTAGGCCTTCTTGAAGGTTCCCCCTCCCGGCTGCTCTCGCGCCGGCTCGCCCGGTATGTCGCCGAGCGGTCGGGGTCGCTGACCCACCAAGATCGAGCGCCATGAGCATCGAAGCCCTCAAAGAGGCCGCCCGCTCCCACGAGCAGAAGGAGGAGTGGGGCAAGGCGCTCGAACCATACAAGAAGGCCATCAAGCAGCTCGCCAAGGAAGAGAGCCCCGACATCGGGCTCTACAACCGCGTGGCCGACCTCCAGGTCCGCCAGGGTCACATCGAAGACGCGGTGTTGAACTACGAGCAGGCGATCGCGCTCTACCTGGAGGCCGACCTCCCGAACAACGCGATCGGCGTCTGCAAGAAGATCGTCCGCAATATGCCCATGCGGCACACCGTGTACCTGCGCATGGGCCAGATCCGCGGCCAGCAGGGATTGATCGCGGACGCCCGCCAGAACTTCCTCACCTACGCCGAGCGCATGCAGGCGGAGGGCAACATCGACGAGGGCCTCCGGGCGCTCGTCGAGCTCGCCGATCTGGCTCCCGACGAGGTGGACATCCGGCTCGCGATCGCCGCCCAGATGCAGAGTCACGGGCGCAACGACGACGCCATCGCCCAGCTCCAGGCCGGCTATCGCCAGGCCAGCCTCAAGGGCATCCCGACCGCGCCGTTCGAGGCGATGCTCACGCAGCTCGGCTCCGCGCCCGGCGCCGGGCCCGCCAAGTCGGCGGCCCCGGCCGCTGGTGCGGCACCCGACGACGGTGGCCCCGAGCTGAGGGACATCTTCCCGAGCGTGGCCGCGACGAAGAAGGACGAGCCTGCGGAAGTCGAAGTCGGGGGCTTTGAGATCTCGCTCGCCGCTCCCGAGGAGGAGGCCGCCGAGGAGGAAGAGGAGGATTCCTCGCCGCTGCCCACCTTCGACTTCGGCTCGAGCGAAGAGGAAGCCGAGGTGGAGGAGACCGAGGAGGAGACCGCCGACGCCCTCCCGATGCTCGGTGGAGACGAAGAAGAAGAGGAAGGCGAGCCCCTTCCCATGTTCGAGATGGAGGAGGACGAGGTCGAGGAAGCCCCTGCCTTCGACGCTTCCGCGTTCGGTGAGAGCGACAAGGACGAGCGCGAAGCGCCCGACACCATGGAGCTTCCCGAGCTCGAGATCCCGATCTCGTTGGATACACCGCCGTCTCCGCCTCCGGTCGCGCCGCCCGCGCACGCCTTCGAGGGGCTCGTGGAAGAGGCCCAGGGCGAGAAGCCCGCCGCGGTTCCTCCGCAGTCGGCCACGCCCGAGCCGTTCACACTGGCCGTACCGCCGACGCCCGAGGCTCCGCCTCCGCCCGCTCCGCCCGCGCGCACGGTGGGGGCTCCGCTCATCACCGACCCGATGGGGCACGCGTCGCTGGCGGGCAAGGGCGACATCAAGGGCGCGATGAACGCGCTGCGGGTTCTGATCAAGGAGAGCCCGGACGACGTCTCCCTGCGTCAGCGGCTGGTCGATTACGCGTTCCGGCTGAACGACGAGAAGGCGCTCGTGCCTATTCGGCTCGAGCTGGCCGAGACGTTGGAGCGCACCGGACAGGGCGTGAAGGCGAGGCCGGTCTACCAGCAGGTGCTGTCGGTCGAGCCCCAGAACGCGCGCGCGCTCCAGGGAGTGGGCAAGGCGCCGAAAGCGGCCGAGCCGGCAAAGGAGGTCGCGTCGTCCCAGGACTACGTGGATCTCGGCTCGCTCCTGCTGGGCGACGATGAGGAGGAGAAGACCACGCGGTTCGTGGTCGCGTACGAGGAGCCGAGCGGCGACGAGCAGGCCGACTTCGCGAAGATGCTGAGCCAGTTCAAGGCCAAGGTCGCCGAGAACCTCTCGGCGGACGACGTGAAGGCCCATCAGGACCTGGGTACCGCGTACAAGGAGATGGGCCTGGTTGACGAGGCGATCTCCGAGTTCCAGCAGGCGCTGCGCGCATCCCCGAATCACCTCCCGACCTTCGAGCTGTTGGGTCAGTGCTTCATGGAGAAGGGCGCTCCCGATGCGGCCGTGCGCACGCTCACCCGCGCGCTCGACGCTCCCTTCGAGATCGAGGACGAGCTCCTCGGGATCTACTACTGGCTCGGTCGCGCCCACGAGCAGACCGGGAACAAGCCACAGGCGGTGGAGTTCCAAGACCGCGTGTTCTCCCTGGACATCAATTTCGCCGACGTGACCGAGCGGTTGCGGGCCCTCCGGTAGGAATGTGAGAGGACAAGCCGCGACCAAAGAAGCGCTGCGCGAGGAGCGTGGCGGGCGGCCTCCAAGGCTGGCTTCGATCCAGGCTCCGGTCGCCGAGCGCCTCGATCTGGTCATGAACGAGATCCGGCGCATCGTGGTCACGGATTTCAAGCTGATGGAGGAGGTGAAGGAGTACCTCCTGCTCGTCCGCGGGAAGCTCTTCCGTCCCACGCTCCTCCTGCTCTCCAGCGAAGTCGGCGGATCCCCCCGCGAGCGCGCGGTCACGCTGGCCGCCGTCGTGGAGCTGGTCCACCTCGCCACGCTGGTGCACGACGACGCGGTCGATCACTCGGTGCTGCGCCGCGGTCTCCCCACCGTGAACGCGCTCTGGACCCACCAGATCGCGATCATCATGGGCGACTACCTCTACAGCCGGTCGGTGACCGAGCTGGCCGAGTTGGGCGACCTCGAGGCCGTGCGCGTGCTGGCCCGCGCCGCCAACGAGATGAGCATGGGCGAGATGCGGCAGCTCACGTCGTACGACGCGCTCGCCTTCTCGGAGGACGACTACTTCCGGCTGATCGCGGCCAAGACCGCCTCCCTCATGTCCGCGGCCTGCGAGCTGGGCGCCCTGGCCGGATCGCCGTCGTACCGCGCCCCGCTGGCACGATTCGGGCACAATCTCGGGATGGCCTTCCAGATCGCCGACGACCTGCTCGACTACACGGGCACCGAGGCGGTCACGGGAAAACCCACTGGCCATGACCTGCGGGAGCGCAAAGTGACCCTACCCCTCGTGGGCGCCCTGACCCGGGCGAACGAGACGGAAAAGAAAGAGATCCGGCGCTTCTTCACCCGGATCGATCCCTCCGACGAGGAGATCGGCCGCATCGTGGCCATCGTCGATGAACGAGGGGGGCTCGACTATGCGAGGGGCCGCGCGCTCGAGTACGCCGAGAGTGCCGAAGCCGAGCTGGAGGGCCTGCCGGTCGGCGGGCCGGTGGAGGCGCTCAGGGACTCGGTCCGCCACGCGGTAGGACGCAGCCGATGATCGACATCGGAGCACGCGCGCTCAGGAACGGCCCTGCTCGAGCGGGGGTATGCTCGTAGACACCCGACGGCGCAGCGCCGTCCGCTTCGGTTACACGCTGTTGCTCGGTTTTTTTCTCGGAGGGCTCTTGACCCACCTCTCCGTGATGTTCCTGCCGGACAGCGCGGCACGCACCTTCCTGACGACCTCGGTGGACGTGTCGCTGGGGCCGCTCGCGATGGACCTGGTCGCAGTGGCGTTCACGCTGGGTCCGCTGCTGATCAACCTCAACGTGCTGACCCTGGTGGGAGTCTTTCTGGTGGCGCTGATCGCGCGCTCCTGGATCTGATCCAAGCACGCATTCGAATGGTGCGCTCGGCGCGCCAAGGAGGGTAGACGGATGTTCGGTGGCCTCGGCATGGGCGAGATGGTTCTGATCTTCCTGGTGGTCCTTCTCCTCTTCGGAGCGAAGCGACTGCCCGAGATCGGAGCTTCCCTGGGCAAGGGAATTCGCGAGTTCAAGAGCTCGGTGCGAGACGTGGAGATGGCGGAGCTGAATCAGCCGCGCTACACGCCGCCTCCACTCCCGGAGCCCCGGCGCACCGAGCTGCCCGGCGCGGCCGCGGCGGCAGTCGCGCAGCCGCCGGCTTCGGAAGGCCCGCAGCAGGCGAGCACGACGGCGTCGCCGGAGAAGCCCGCCGGCTCGTAGGGCTGAGCAGGCCGGACCGGAATGCGAAGCGGGCCGGAGCCTTCGAGGCTCCGGCCCGCTTTTTTTGTACGCCCGGCATGGGCGGTAGCCAGGAGGTGAGAGTCCTCCCGGGACCTGGTCGCAGGGACCGAAGTGAACCGCAAGGCGCCGACCGCGAGGGGAGCGCTGAAG
>CAMCNM010000140.1 GCA_945876015.1 Gemmatimonas phototrophica | reverse complement strand
CCGTACGCGGCACCGCGAGCAGGAACGACATGATGACGCCCACCAGGAGGCAGAACTCCACCGAGATCGCGAACGCCGCGACCGCCGTGGTGACCACGATGACGGCGTCGAAGCGCGACACCCGCATGTGGTACCTGAGATCCTTGATGCTCACCATGCGCGCCGCGGTCAGCATCAGGAGGCCCGCGAGCGCCGAGCGCGGGATGAAGCGAGCGTACGGGGCCAGCACCATCATCGTGAGCCCCACCGCCACCGCGGAGATCACGCCCGCCCACTGCGTGCGGCCGCCGGCCTGATGATTGATCGCGGTGCGCGTGAGCGAACCCGATCCGGGCATGCAGGAGAAGAAGCTTCCCGCGAGGTTGGCGACCCCTTCGGACAGACACTGCTGGTTCAGATCCAGCTTCTGCCGGGTCACCGCGGCGATCGACTTCGCCATCGCGATCGCCTCGAGGATGCCCAGGAGGCCGATCGCGAGCGCGGCCGACGCGTACTCACGGACCCAATCGTAGTCGAACCGTGGGAAGCTGGGCTCCGGAAGGCTCGCGGGAATCTGGCCCACCACCGCGACCCCCTGCTCGTCCATCCGCCACACCGCAGTGACGGCCGCCATCAGGACCACGGTGCACAGGAACTCGGGGAACAACGGCCAGTCGAGCCTACGCTTGATCAGGCGCAGGAGAAGAATGACCGCGATCGATGCGAGCCCGATCGCCAGGGTCCGACCGTGCACGGGTCCGCCCAGCGTGAGCGAGGTCCAGAAGCGCACGAGGAAGTGGTCGTGAACGTCCGCCACGGTCTTCTGCCCGAACAGGTTCTTGACCTGATCGAACACGAGCAGCAGGCTCGCGCCCGCAGTGAAGCCGACGATCACCGAGTGGGACACATACCGCGTGAGATCCCCCAGACGTGCGAAGCTGATCGTCATCTGGATCGCGCCGATCATGAAGGCCAGGAAGGCCGCCGCCTGTACCCTCTCGTTCGGATCCGCGATACCGCCGATCGCGCCCAGAAGGGCGATCGAGATCGCGTTGGTCGGACCGTTGATGAGCTGCCGCGAGGAGTCGAACAGCGCGCCCACGGCCGTCATCACGATCGCCGTGTAGAGGCCGATCTCGGGAGGCAGACCCACGATCAGCGCGTAGGCCATCGCCTGCGGCACTGCCACCGCCGCGACCGAAAGGCCACCGACGAGATCGCCGCGAGCGTCCCTGACGCTGTAGCCGCGGAGGGTGCCCAAGGCGGGGATGAAGCGGAAGAGCGCGCGGTCTTCGGCGCGGCCGCCGGTCGGCGATGAAGGCGAGTTCAGAGGGCTCACTGCATCAGGATGGTCGTCTGGTACCACGCGAGGAGCGCGTCCCCCCACACATAGGATACCTCGGCGCCTGCCGCCAGGAAGATCCCCAGGGGGATCAGCCGCTTGGTGAGCGCCGAGATCGGGCCGAATACGAGCAGCGCGAGGACCGATCCCATGAACAGCGTGGTCGCGACCCCCCAGGGTCCGAGGAAGGCGCCCACCATCGCCATCATCTTCACGTCACCACCGCCGAGCGCGCTATCGACGCCAGCCTCCTCGAGACGGCCGGGCCGCGTCCTCTTGATCAGCCAGGTGCCGCCCATTCCCACCAGCCAGAGCATCGCGTAGCCGCCGGCGAGGCCGATCACGGAGTCGAGCGGCTCCGGTCCCTCGGGCAGAAACGCCATCGCGAGTCCGATCACCGCTCCGCCGATCGAAAACTGATCGGGAATGATGTAGAAGCGGGCGTCCGAGAGCGCGATCCCGAACAGGATCGTGAGGAAGACCGCGCCGCGCGCGGACTCCGGCGTGAGCCCGTGCACCCAGAACACGCCCGCCCACACCAGCCCGCTGGTGAGCTCGGCGAGCGGATACTGCGCGCTGATTCCCATGCCGCAGTCACGGCACCGGCCGCGCAGAATCAGCCAGCCCAGCACGGGGACGTTGTCGTACCACCGCACGGGATTGCCGCACCCCGGACAGCGCGAGGGAGGCCGCACGACCGATTCGTCCCGCGGCCAGCGCATGCTGCACACGTTCAGGAACGAGCCGATCGTGAGCCCGAACAGCCCCGCGAACAGCGCGATCATCCAGCGCTCAGACACGTGGGCTCTCCCGCGTGAGGACGTAGAGGAGGATCGCTCCCGCGACCCCGGCGTTGAGCGACTCCGCTCCCCCGGGCATCGGAACGCCGATGCGCTCGCTCGCGACGTCGCGCACGGCCGCGCGCGGACCCGCGCCCTCGCTGCCGATCACGAGCGACCAGTCGCTGCTCGGAGAGAGCGATGCGACATCCTTGCCCCCCATGTCCGCGAGCAGGATCGGCCCGCGAGCGCGCAGCGGCTGCTCGACGTCGGTCCACCGCGCCCGCACCACGCGCGCCCTGAAGATCGCTCCGGCGGCCGCGCGCACGGCTTTGGGGTTGTACGGATCCACCGTGCCGTCGAGCGCGACGACGCCGGCGAGGCCGAACGCCGCGGCGGCGCGGATCAGCGTGCCCACGTTGCCCGGATCCTGCACGCCGTCGAGCACGAGAACCCCGCCGTGGGGCAGCCCGCCGATGTCATGGGATGCCTCGGGGCACACCGCGAGCACGCCCTGGGGCGCTTCGGTGTCCGACAGCGCGGCGAGCTCGTCGTCGGTGACCTCGACCGTGTCGATGCGCGCGCGCGCGAGTCGCACCTTCAGAGCGCCGCCGCCGCGCAGCGCGCCGAGGCGCGGGGACACCACCGCGAACTTCAGCTTGGCACCGGAGCTGAGCGCCTCGTCGGTCGAGCGGATCCCCTCCACCAGGAAGAGCCCTTCGCGCTCGCGCGTGCGCCGGACCTTGAGGCGTCCGATCAGGCCCTCGCGCTCCTTGCTCAGGCCCATGGGCTCTCCCGTGCCATCCCCCGTGCAAGCCAGGTTCGCGCGCCGGTATCTTTCCCCGCGCGCCTCGTACGCCCCTCGCACCTCGGATCCGCATGCCCCAGACCAACGAACACCGGAGCCCGCCCGCCGTGGCGCTCACGATCGCGGGCAGCGACTCGGGCGGGGGCGCCGGCATCCAGGCCGACCTCAAGACCTTCCACGCGTTCGGCGTGTTCGGCACCAGCGCGATCACCGCGATCACGGCGCAGAACACCGTGCGCGTGTCGGCGGTCCATCCCGTTCCGGTGGACGTGGTACGCGCGCAGATCGACGCGGTCGTCGAGGATCTGAAGCCCGCGGCCACCAAGACGGGCATGCTGGCCACCGCGGCTCTGGTGAGCGCGGTGGCGCGGGCACTCTCGGACCATCGTCTGGTGCGCTACGTCCTCGATCCGGTCATGGTGGCGACATCCGGTGATCGCCTGCTCGACCGGGACGCCGAAGCCGCGCTCGTGCGGGAGCTGGTCCCGCTCGCGCTGCTGATCACGCCCAACCTCCACGAGGCCCGCATCCTCACCGGCCGCGAAATCGCGAATGCGGACGACATGCGCTGGGCGGCGCGCGAGCTCGTGCGCATGGGCGCGCGCGCCGCGCTCGTGAAGGGCGGACACCTCTCCGACGGCGAGGCCGTGGACGTGCTCTGGGACGGAAGCGTGGAGCGCACGTGGAGCCGACCTCGCCTCGCCGCTCGCAACACGCACGGCACGGGCTGCACGCTCTCCGCGGCCATCGCGGCCAACCTGGCGCTGGGCCTGCCGCTCACCGACGCGACGGACCGCGCGATCGAATTCGTCGCGCGCGCGATCGCGACCGCGCCCGACCTGGGCGAGGGTCACGGACCCGTGAACCACTTCGCCCCCACCGATCCGACGTAGGGTCATTCAGGAAGCGACCGGACGATCGCGCGGAGGAGCCGCCCGAGAGCCGGGGCCGCCTTTTTCCCGGCTTCGATCACGTCCGCGTGCGCCAGAGGCGCGGAAACGATGCCGGCGGCGTGGTTGGTGACGAGCGACAGCCCGAGGCAGTGGAGTCCCAGCTCCCGCGCCGCGATCGCCTCCGGAACCGTGGACATCCCCACCACGTCCGCGCCGAGGCGCGACAGCATGCGAATCTCCGCGGGCGTCTCGTACGAAGGTCCCCGCATCCCCGCGTAGACACCCCGCTCGAGCGGAATGCCGAGCTCCGCGGCGCAGGACGACGCGATCCCGAGCAGGCGGTCGTCCCACAGACCGGCCGCCGAAGGCATCCCCCCCGGCGCGTAGTCGAGCGCGCTCCTCGTCATCAGATCCAGATGGTTCTCCAGGAGCATCAGGGTACCGGGAGCGAATCCGGGACGAATCCCGCCGGAAGCGTTGGTGAGCACGAGCGTGCGCGCGCCGAGCGCGGCGGCGAGCCGGACCGGGGCGCAAACTACATCCAGAGGGTGCCCCTCATATAGATGATAGCGTCCGGCCTGAACCAGCACGCGGCGCCCCTCGAGCATTCCCCCCACCCAGCGGCCGGAGTGTCCCGCGAAACCGGAGGCCGGAAAGCCCTCGACCTCGTCGAAGGAAACGGCGCGGGAGAGAGGATGCTCGACCGCGTCGATCAGCCCCCCGAGCCCGGAGCCGAGGACCAGCGCGACCGGGAACGGATCGCCGCCCAGCCGCTCCTTCAGGAACGCAGCCGCCCCGCGCAGGTCCACCATGCCGGCTACCACCATCCTCCGTGGCGGATCCGACTGCGCGGAAGCTGGACGTGCGCACGCTTCGCCTCCACCAGTTCACCGCGGACGAACAGCTTGATCAACGCGGCGCCCGCCACGAAGCCGCCGACGTGTGCCCACACGGCGACCCCACCCGTCTGTCCACCGACCCCGGTCAGGGCCTGGATCACGAACCAGTAGCCGAGCATCACCCAGGCGGGGACCTGCATCACCCGGATGAAGACGAACACGATCACCGTGGTCACCCGCGCCTGGGGATAGAGCAGCATGTACGCGCCCATGATGCCGCTGATCGCGCCCGAGGCACCGACCATCGGGATCGGCGAGGAGGGATCGATCACCACGTGCGCCCCGGCCGCCGCGAGCCCCGTGATCAGGTAGAACGCGAGGAAGCGCAGGTGCCCCATCGAGTCCTCGACGTTGTTCCCGAAGATCCACAGGAACCACATGTTGCCGATCAGGTGCATCCAGCTGCCGTGAAGGAACATCGAGGTGAAAATGGCCCCCCAGCGGAGCCCTCCGAACGAGCAGACGGGTCCGGCTCCACTCGCGCCCCGCGTGATCTCGACCGGGATCGCGCCGAGCGTGCAGACCGAGCGGTTCAGTGCCTCCTCCGACCCGCCCGCCCCCTGGATCAGCAGCCAGACCGCGACACACGCCCCGATCACCAGGACGGTGAAGATCGGGAAGATCTCGGTCGGGTTGTCGTCCTTCAGTGGAAACACGGGTCACCTGGTCGGTCGGGGGCCGCGGGCGGCCTGTCATAGCGGCGGTCAGGGCTCCCCGGGCTCGCTCTCGCACCCCCGATCAGTGCCAGAATGGCGGCAAAACGGTGCTTTGCACAGGGCATGGACGTTGCACGCCGGGCCCCTGGAACAACCACCACATACAGATCCGGGAGTCAGCATGGGTAAGGTGATCGGGATCGACCTGGGCACCACGAACTCCGTCGTGGCCGTGATGGAGGGCGGAGAGCCGGTCGTCATCCCCAATGCCGAAGGAGGGCGTACCACCCCGTCGGTGGTGGCGTTCACCAAGGACGGTGAGCGCCTGGTCGGTCAGGTCGCCCGCCGTCAGGCGATCACCAACCCCAAGAACACGATCTTCTCGATCAAGCGCTTCATGGGCCG
>CAMCNM010000139.1 GCA_945876015.1 Gemmatimonas phototrophica | reverse complement strand
GCGCGGCCGGAAGAGCTGAGGGAGCGTATGGCGAAGAAGAAGAGGAGCAGGGAAGCGACCGAGGGCTCGGCGCCGGAGGGCGAGTCCGCGCGCGAGGGCATGCCGCGCGGCCGCCGATCGCGCGGCGTCTCCGCACCGCTCGAGCTTCCGACCTGGCTCCCGTGGGTCGTCTTCGGCGTGCTGACCCTGCTCCTGTTCGGCGGGTTTATCTTCTCGAGCCAGATGCTGTTCGGCGGCGACACGATGAGCCTGGGCTACATGGCGCGAAAGTTCTACGCGGACGCCGTGCGCGCGGGCGACTTCCCGCTCTGGAATCCAGACCTGCTCGGCGGCGTGCCCTTCCTGGAAGCGCTCTCGGGCGGCGACTCGCTCTACCCGAGCGCCCTCCTTCTCTTCGTGATGGAGCCGTATCGTGCGCTCGGCTGGAAGCTCGTGATCCACGTCTTCCTCGCCGGCGCATTCATGTTCGGATGGACGTGCAGGCTGGGCGTGAGCCGGGCGGGTGCGCTCGTCGCGGGGATCGGGTACCTGCTCGCGCCGTACCTGGTCTCATTGGTCTATCCAGGCCACGACGGGAAGATCTTCGTCACCGCCCTAACGCCGCTCCTCTTCTGGGCGATGGAGAGCACCTTCCACCGGCGGGGGCTGCTGCCCTACGCGGGGGTCGCGGGGGTGGTCGCGCTCGTGATCCTCACGACCCACTTCCAGATGGCGTATTTCCTGTTCGGTGCGGCGGGGATGTACTACGCCTTCCGCTGCACCCAGGGAGCGACAGCGGCCGCCTCCGAAGAGATGCCCAGCACCCCCCCGCGCGATTGGTCGGCCGCGAGCATGCGCTTCGGCCTCTTCCTCGCGGCATCGGTGCTCGGGGCAGCGGTCGCGGGGGTCCAGTTGATTCCCTCGTTCCAGTACGCCACCGAGTTCTCGCGCCGCACCGCGACCACCACCGCGGCTCCGCCCGAGGAGGCCAAGGAGTACGCCGCCTCATGGTCGATGCACCCCGAGGAAGTGGCCGCGGTCGTCGTGCCCGAGTTCGTGGGATACGGGGGGGCAGGGCAGACCATCGGCGAAGCCGACTGGACCAACGACACCTACTGGGGCCGCAACTTCTTCAAGCTGAACGCCGAGTACGTCGGCCTCGTGGTCCTGCTGCTCGCAGGCGTGTCGTTCTTCGGCGCGGCGCACCGGGGCGTACGGATCTTCCTCGCCGCGATGGGAGTCCTCGGCCTCCTCTACGGGCTCGGCGCGCACACGCCCGTGTGGCACCTGGCGTACGCGTTACTGCCCGGAGTCCGCCTGTTCCGCGCGGCGGGCATGGTGATCTTCCTGTTCGGCTTCGCGGCGGTGACGCTGGCCGGGCTCGGCGTGGACCGCCTGCTCGAGCTCAAGGATGATCCCGATTCCGTTTCTGCGACGAGGGTGATGCGCTTCCTCTGGATCTCGACCGGGGTGCTCGGTGTCGGCCTACTGCTCGCGGCGAGCGGAACCCTGGGCTCGCTCTGGACGGCGCTGCTCTACCGGGACATCGATCCCGCCAAGACAGCCGCGCTGGCCGTCGACCAGCCGTTCCTCGTGCGCGGCTTCGTCGTGTCCACGGCGCTCGCGGCGGGCACCGCGGGGCTGATCTGGGCCACGCTGCGCGGCCACCTACCGCGTGCCGGGCTGGTGGGTGGACTCGCGCTGCTGGTGGTGGTGGACCTGTGGCGGGTGGACGTGCCGTTCATCCAGCTGATCAATCCGTCACGCGTCACCGAGCCGGACCCGATCGTAACCGAGCTGATGAAGCGCAAGGCGAGCGAGCCGCCGTTCCGGGTCCTGAGCGTGGACAACGATCAGGATGTCACACCCGCGACGTTCGGCATCGAGTTGGCCGGTGGCCATCACCCGAACGACCTGGCGCGCTACCGCGAGCTGACCGGGATGGAGGCGAGCGGAGCGGCGGTGAACATCGGCAACCCGAACCTGCTCCGTCTGCTCAACATCCGTTATCTGATCTGGCCCACCGCGGGTCGGGGCGGGGAGCCGAACCTCGAGGTGGTCGCGCGCACCACGGTCGGCGATCAAGTCTATCAGAGCCTCGCGATCTATCCGCCGGCGCTGCCCCGCGCCCGTCTGGTGGGCGCGGTCGAGGTGGTCCCCGACGACCGCACGGTCGCGCGCCTCCTCGAGGAAAGCTTCGATCCGGGCACGACGGTGCTGTTGACCGAAGCCGCGCCCATCGAGCTGCCGGGCGGCCCCGTGCAGGGAGACGTGCAGTGGACGCGGGACGGGCTCGACCGGCTCGAGCTCACGGTGGACAGCCCCACAAACGCTCTCCTGGTCGTCGCGGACAACTGGTATCCGGCGTGGAAGGCGACGGTGGACGGCGCCGAGGTTCCTGTGCTCCGCGCGTATCATTCGCTCCGAGCCGTGCCTGTCGGGGCCGGCCGTCACGAGGTGGTGATGTGGTACGACGCCGGCGCGCTCGGCGGCGGGTTGATGGCCACCGTGGGCGGGTTGATCGTCCTCTCCGGCGTGGTCGCATTCTCCCTCATCCGTGATCGGCGTGTCGGATCCAGCGCAGATGCCTGATTCCGGGCCGGCCGGCCCCCCCAGGACGCCAGGCACCTCCGCACGCGCGCGCGGTGGACCCGGGCGGCGTTGGCTCAAGCTCGGCGTGCAGCTCGCGCTCACGGTTGTGGTCACCGTGTTCATCGTGGACCGCCTCGGGCCGGGGCTGAGGACGCTGGCGAACACCGCGCCGCAACAGATCGAGCTGCGCTGGGGATGGATCGCCGCATCGTGCGCCCTCCTGCTCGCGGGCTACTTCTTCTCGGCCTGGACCTGGGGTCGCATGGTGCGGGATCTCGGCGGACCAGACGTACCGGCGCGCGACGCGATCCGCATCTACATGGTCGCGAACCTCGGGCGATACCTGCCGGGCAAGCTGTGGCAGATCGCCGGGCTCGCGTATCTCGCGCGTGCCCACGGGGTGCCCGCACCGATCGCGACGGCCGCGGCGGTAGTGGGGCAGGCCGTGGCGCTCGCCGGCGCGATGCTCATCGGCCTGGTCGCGCTGGGCTCCGCGGCACCCGAGCTGGCGCGGTGGGCACCGCTCGCCGTGGTGGCGACGCTGGCGATCGTGACGGTGGTGACGGTACCGGCGATCTTCCGACCGCTCCTTCGCCTGTGGCTCCGCTTCGTCCCGGGAGAGACCCCGGAGGAAATTCCGATCGGCGCATCCGAGGGGCTCCGCTGGCTCCTGCTGTTCACGCTCAACTGGGCGGGATACGCGCTCGCGTTCTCCCTGCTGGTGCGCGGCCTTTCGCTTCCGGGCAACCCCCTCGACGTGGGGCCCGCTTTCGCGGCATCCTACGTCATGGGCTACCTCGTTCTCTTCGCGCCTGCCGGCATCGGGATCAGGGAGGCGACGATTCTGACGTTCCTCTCGCCCATCATGGGTCCCTCCGGGGCCGCACTCATCGCGCTGATCGCGCGCGTCTGGACGACATTGGTCGAGGTCATTCCCGCCGGCGCCTTCTGGCTCGCCGGTGTTGGCCGGAAGCGGAACGCAGCGGTGGGGGCTTCATGAGCCCCCGGCCGGAAACGATGCATCCCGGCCTCGTCGCGCCGTATCCGACGTCGCGTCCGCCCGTCGTCACAGGTCCCGATTGGAAGGCAGAGGACCGCTTCCTGATCGTGATGCCCACCTACAACGAGCTCGCCAACCTCCCCCGCATCGTGCGGCTCGTGCTGGCCGAGGACCCGCGCATCGAGATCCTCGTCGTGGACGACAACTCCCCGGACGGCACCGGCGACCTCGCCGCGGAGATGGGACGCGCGGACCCGCGCGTGCACGTGCTCCGCCGAGGCTCGAAGGACGGTCTCGGCAGGGCATACCTCGCCGGCTTCAAGTGGGGGCTCGAGCGCCCGTACCGCCTCCTGTGCGAGATGGACGCGGACCTCTCGCACCATCCGGACAATCTGCCGACGTTCATCGCGGTGGCGCGTGACACCGACATCGTGATCGGATCGCGCTACGTGGGCGGCCGCGTCAACGTCGTCAACTGGCCGATGTCGCGCCTGCTGATCAGCTACTTCGGGAGCTTCTATGCACGCACCATCACGGGGCTGCCCGTGCGCGACGCGACCGGTGGGTTCAACTGCTTCCGGAGGGAGGTCCTGGAGGCGCTCGACCTCGACCGCATCCAGTCGAACGGCTACGCGTTCCAGATCGAGCTCAAGTTCCGGGCATTCCGCCGTGGCTTCCGGCTACGCGAGGTGCCGATCGTGTTCACCGAGCGCGACATCGGCGAATCGAAGATGAGCAAGCGCATCGTGCGGGAAGCCGTGTGGCGCGTCTGGTGGCTTCGCATCCAGGACCTCATGGGGCGCCTGTGAGCTGCCGACCCCCGCTTCGCGGCGGTACCCGCTGTGCCTTCGGCGCGTCCTCGCTCCAACCGACCCTGGGGACATCGGGATGGAGCCGTGCGAATTGGGGCCAGTGGTGAGCCAGCCCTCCGGGAAGGGACCGCCCGAGCGGATCGATGCCGCCTACTACGATCGGTCCGAGTACTTCGAGGCCGGCCATCTCACGGACCGGCAGAGCCCGTTCCAGCGCTACCGGGTCGAGAAGATCCTCTCCATCTACGATCCAGCGGGCGAAGAGCGCGTGCTCGACATGGGCTGTGGGTGGGGCACGCTCGAGTGGGCGCTCGGGCCCCACGTCACCGAGATCGTCGGCGTTGACTTCAGCGCCAAGAGCATCGAGATGTGTGAGCGCGAGCGCGCGGCGGCCGGCTTACGGAACGTGAGCTTCGTCCACGCCGACGCGGGGGCCACCGGGCTCGGCGCCGAATCATTCGACTTGGTGATCGCGGCCGATCTCTTCGAGCACCTCTATCCGGACGACTCCGAGCGCGTGGCGCGCGAGGCGTACCGGGTGCTCAAGCGAGGCGGGCGCTTCTCGATCTGGACCCCACATCGCGGCCATATCCTCGAGGTCCTGAAGAACAACAGCATCCTCCTGAAACCGGACCCGACACACGTGGATTACAAGTCGATGGACCGGCTCCAGACGCTGCTCGAGGAAGCGGGCTTCGTGCTGGAAAAGGCCTACTACGCGGAGTCGCACCTGCCCGTGCTGCGGAGCGTCGAGCGGGTGTTCATGGCGGGCCTGCCGCTGTTGCGGCGCCGGATCGCGATGTTGGGCAGAAAGGTCTAACCGGAGGCCAGCCGCCCGTCGCCTCGGGCTCTACCTCCTCTACACGCCGTCCATGAGGAACGGAGGACCGGGCAGGGACGGAGAGGACCGCGGGAACGCCATCCTCGCCACGCTGCCCCTGACGGCTCCCAGCTCGTTCGGGGGCGGGAGAGCCCGTCACGGGTCGGACCACTGCCCGCTGATCGGGTTGGTTCGGCTGCCGGCGTAGGGGTGGGGTGTTGGGGCCGGGAAGTGAGATGGGACGAGGTTACCATCGCGTACCTTACATAATATCTATTATACGCATTTATCTTCCGGAGCCACTAGGGCCAGCGACGGTCTTGATGGGCTAGTGGGATATCCCAGACATTGGAGATTGGAGAAGGAACGAGGCACCGACGTGCCGCGATCCCGAGACGAGACGAGACGAGCGAGCTACCCCTGCTGCGTCTTCAGCTTCAGCTCCTGCAGACGCATCTCGTAGCCCCCGCGCTCGGGGGCCGTCTTCGCCAGCTTGTCGAGGATCCGCTGGTACAGCTCCACGGCACCCGCCGCATTGCCCTGCTTGGACCGCAGCCGGGCCGCGTCATCGAGCGCCGAC
>CAMCNM010000138.1 GCA_945876015.1 Gemmatimonas phototrophica | reverse complement strand
CGCGAGCGACCTTGGCCTTGAAGGCCGGGGCATGGTTGCGACGCGGACGTTTCGACATTTAGAGCTCCTTGGCTGTGGGCGAACATCTCGCCCGGGGAGCCCGCCTGTCCACTTATCCTACCTGTTCAGAAAACCGGGACCACTTCTGTCGTCATCGAAGGGCTCTACAGCATGGATGGCGACATCCCGCACCTGCCGCACTTCATCGACATCAAGCTGCGCTTCAAGTGGTTCCTGATGGTCGATGAAGCACATTCCCTCGGTGTCCTCAGCCAAACCGGACGCGGCATCCGCGAACACTTCGGCTTGCCTGGGAATGCGGTCGATATCTGGATGGGCACGTTCAGCAAAGCCCTGGCCGGTTGCGGCGGGTTCATCGCGGGCGAGAGCGCTTTGATCGAACACCTGAAGTATGCCGCGCCGGGTTTCGTGTACAGCGTCGGCATGACGCCAGCCATGGCTGCGGCGTCGCTCGCTGCGATCGGAATCATGCTCGACGAACCCCAGCGCGTCGCCCGCTTGCGCCAGAGGGCCGGATATTTTCTCGCACGAGCCCGGGAGCAGGGCGTCGCAACCGGCACCTCCGGCGGCCACGCAATCGTACCAGCCATGATCGGCAGCTCATTGAACGCCACGAGACTCTCGCAGCAACTCTTCGCGCGCGGCTTCAACGTCCAGCCGATCATTCACCCGGCGGTCGAAGAGCGCGCCGCACGCCTCCGCTTCTTCATCAGCACGACGCACACCGAAGGGCAGATCGACGCGGTGCTCGCCGCGATCGGCGACCGGCAGCACCACGCTCTCTCACCGGGCGACGAGCGGGAAGGCATCGGGCCACAGGGCTGATTCGCGGGATGCTGGCGTTCCTCGCCGATCGAGCGCGCGCGGGCTGCGGCCGCCTCCCACATCTGCAGGTAGCTTTCGGCGGAGCTCTGCCAACAAGCAGCCTGGCACCAGCACTCTCGCCGACGGCCGCCTCATGCTCGACCTCGCGGAACACAGTCACCGTCACGCGGAAAGGACACTCTCACATGACGGCCGCATCCCGGTCGCGGTCGGCGTCGTGGTCCGCCGCCCAGCTCTTCGCGGCGCGCACCGCGCGCGACCAGCCCGCCGTAAGCCGGCGGCGCTCCGTCGCTTCCATCCGGGGCTCGAACACGGTCGACTCGATGCCGGCCCGGAAGTCGGACGGGCTCCGCCACACCCTGGTCGCCAGCCCGGCGAGGCCCGCCGCGCCCAGCGCGGTGGTCTCGACCATCGAGGGGCGCCGAACCGGAATCCCGAGCAGCCCCGCCTGGAACTCCATGAGGAAGTCGTTCGTGCTCGCGCCGCCATCGACGCGCAGCTCCGTCGCGGCGACGCCCGAATCGCGCTCCTGGGCGTGCAGCACCTCGGCGGTGCCGTACGCCATGGCCTCGAGCGCGGCGCGCACCAGGTGCGCGCGGCTCGTCCCGCGGGTGAGACCGACGATCGTGCCGCGCGCCTCGGCCTCCCAGTGCGGTGCTCCCAGCCCCACGAACGCCGGAACGAAGTAGACGCCGTCGGTCCCTTCCACTGTGCGCGCCATCGCCTCGGACTCCGGCGCGGCGTCGAGCACGCGCAGCCCATCGCGCAGCCATTGGATCGCCGCGCCGGCGATGAAGACCGAGCCCTCGAGCGCGAACGCGGGGCCGCCCGTCTCGTCGCACGCCGCGGTCGTAAGGAGCCCGTGCTCGCTCGCCACCGCCTCGGAGCCCGTATGCAGGAGGAGGAAGGCACCCGTCCCGTAGGTGTTCTTTGCGAGACCGGCCTTCCAGCATCCCTGCCCGTAGAGCGCCGCCTGCTGATCGCCCGCGACGCCAGCCACCGGCACCTCGATCCCGATCGCGTCGCCCACCGAAACGCCGAAGTCCCCGGAGCTGCGCCGCACCTCGGGTAGCAGCGCGCGCGGCACCTCCAGGAGATCGCAGAGCCCCTGATCCCAGCCGCCCGACTCCAGCGCGTAGAGCAGCGTGCGCGACGCGTTGGTGGGATCGGTGGCGTGGACCGCGCCACCGGTGAGCTTGTGGATGAGCCACGTGTCGATCGTCCCGGCGGCCAGCTCGCCCGCTTCGGCGCGCGCGCGGAGCTCGGGGTTCTCGCGCAGCAGCCAGGTGAGCTTGGTGCCGGAGAAGTACGGATCGAGCACGAGGCCGGTCTTGGCCCGCACGCTCTTCTCGTGGCCGGCTTCCTTGAGCTCGCGGCAGATCCCCGCGGTGCGCCGGTCCTGCCAGACGATCGCGCGATGCACGGGGCGGCCCGTCGCGCGGTCCCAGACGACGATCGTCTCGCGCTGGTTCGTGATGCCGATCCCCCGCACGTCGGCGCGGGTGCCGCCGGAGGCGGTCGAGGCAGCGTTCAGCGCCTCGCGCGCGACCCGGGAGGTGACGCTCCAGATCTCGTCGGCGTCGTGCTCGACCCAGCCGGGCTTCGGAAAGTACTGGGTGAATTCGGAGTAGGCGCGGCCGAGAACGCGCCCGTCCTCGCCAATCACGAGACAGGTGGAGCCGGTGGTCCCCTGTTCGATGGCCAGGACCGCTGGAGTGCCCATGTCGTGAACCTAGCAGGTCCGCTCGAGCGCGCCGAACACATAGCGCCAGCCCGCGCGCTCGAGCAGGCGCATCAGCTCGGGGATGGGAAAGCCCACCACCGTGAAGTAGTCCCCCTCGATGCGCTCGATCAGGGCGGCGCCCAGCCCCTGGATGCCGTACGAGCCCGCCTTGTCGAGCGGCTCGCCGGTCGAGACGTACCGGCGCGCGACGGCATCGTCGAACGCGCGGAACCAGACGCGCGTGGTGGACACGCCGCTATACACCTCGCCCATTGGTGCAGCTATGGCGAGCCCCGAGAACACGACGTGGTCCCTCCCGGCGAGGCGGAGCAGCGTCGAGACCGCGTCCTGCCGGCGGGCGGGCTTGCCCAGCACGTCGCCGTCGAGCACGACCACCGTGTCGGCGCCGATCACGATGGCGTCGGGCCGCTGGCTCGCCCCCGCCGCCGCCTTCGCTCGCGCGAGCCGCTCCACGTGCGCCGCGGGGGATTCGTCGCCGAGCAGGGTCTCGTCCACGTTCGGATGGAGGACCTCGTGCGCGAGACCGAGCATGTCCATCAAGGACGTGCGGCGCGGCGAGGCCGACGCGAGGACGATCGCCGGAGGGGTCATCGCTCGAGGATCAGCGTGACGGGGCCGTCGTTCACAAACTCCACGTCCATCATCGCGCCGAACTCGCCCGTTTCAACCGCGCCCGGGGCGCGCTCGCGCAGCAGCGCGACGAAACGCTCGTAGAGAGGGATCGCTACCGCCGGAGGTGCCGCGTCCACGAAGCTCGGGCGCCTGCCCTTCCGCGCGTCGCCGTAGAGGGTGAACTGGCTCACGACCAGCACCCCGCCCGCGACCTCTTCGAGGGAGCGATTCATCTTTCCCTCGTCGTCCGCAAAGATGCGCAGCCTGAGCACCTTCTCGGCCATCCAGGCGACGGCCTCCTCTGTGTCCGTTGGCGCGAACCCGACCAGGAGGACGAGCCCGCGCTCGATCGCTCCGGCGGTCCTGCCCTCGATCGTGACGCGGCCCCGCGACACCCGCTGGAGCACGACCCGCACTACGCCGCCCCGGTCACTCGACCGTGACGCTCTTCGCCAGGTTGCGGGGCTGATCCACGTCGCAACCACGCAGCACCGCGAGGTGATACGCGAGCAGCTGGAGCGGAACCGTGGTGAGCACCGGCTGGAGCCAGGGCAGCGTCTGCGGAACCTTGATCAGGTGATCCACCTTGGCGATCAGCTCCGCGCCCGACCCGCTCACGACTCCGATGATGCGGCCGTTCCTCGCCTTCACCTCTTCGACGGTCGAGACGACCTTGCCGTAGACCGGATCCTGCGGGGCGAGCACGACCACCGGCATGTGCTCGTCGATCAGCGCGATCGGACCGTGCTTCATCTCGGCGGCGGGATAGCCCTCCGCGTGGATATAGCTCACTTCCTTGAGCTTGAGCGCCCCCTCGAGCGCGACCGGGAACTGATAGCCGCGCCCCAGATAGAGGAAGTTCTTCGAGTCCTTGTACTCCTGGGCGAGCTCGCGGAACACGTCGTTCATCTCGAGGATGTGCTCGACATGCTCGGGCAGCTGGCGGAGGGCGTGCACCATCTCACGTCCGTCCGCGAGTGACATGGTGTCCCGCCGGCGCCCCAGGTAGAGCGCGAACAGCGCGAGCGAGACGATCTGGCTGGTGAACGCCTTGGTCGAGGCGACGCCGATCTCGGGTCCCGCGTGCGTGTACACGCCGAAGTCGGTCTCGCGCGCGATCGACGAGCCGACGGCGTTGACGATGCCCATCGAGAGCATACCATGCGACTTGAGCTCGCGTAGCGCAGCCAGCGTGTCCGCGGTCTCCCCCGACTGGCTGATCGTGATCAGGAGCGTGTTCTCCTCGATCACCGGATTCCGGTAGCGCAGCTCGGACGCGTACTCCACCTCGACCGGAACGCGCGCCAGCTCCTCGAGCATGTATTCACCGATCAGCCCCGCGTGCCAGCTGGTGCCGCACGCGGTGATCAGCACGCGCTTGACCTTGAGCAGGTCATCGTCCTTCAGGGTGATCCCCCCGAGACGAGCGTTGCCTTCCTCCTCGAGCAAGCGGCCACGCATCACGTCGCGCAGGCTGTTGGGCTGCTCGAAGATTTCCTTGAGCATGAAATGCTCGAAGCCGCTCTTCTCGATCGCGCTCAGATCCCAAGTGATCTCGTGCACGGCGCGCGAGACAGCGCCGCGCTCGAGGTGGTAGGTCCGGTACCCGCCCCGCTCCAGCACCGCGTAGTCGCCGTCGTCCAGGTAGACGACGTCGCGCGTGTGCGCGACCACCGCGGCCGCGTCGGAGCCGACCAGATACTCGCCGTCCTTGCCGATCCCGAGCAGGAGCGGGCTGCCGTTCCGCGCCACCACGATCTTGTCCGGATCGCGTAACGAGATCACCGCGATGCCGTAGGCGCCTTCCACCTCGAGCAGCGCGGTGGAGACCGCGTCCTCGAGCGTCTTGGCGCCAAGCTTGAACGCGTGGTCGATCAGATGGACGACGGTCTCGGTATCGGTCTCGGAGCGGAACTTGAAGCCCAGCCCGGTGAGCTTCATCTTGAGCGCGCGAGCGTTCTCGATGATGCCGTTGTGGACGAGCGCGATGTCCTCGTCCATGCTCAGGTGCGGATGGGCGTTCACCTGATTCGGCGCGCCGTGCGTGGCCCACCGCGTATGAGCGATGCCGCAGGTGCCCTTCGGGCGCTCCTGCTCGAGACCCTCAGCGAGCTCGGCGATCTTGCCGCTGCGCTTGACCGTGGTGAGGACATCGCCGTTGAGGATCGCCACGCCCGCCGAATCGTACCCGCGGTATTCGAGTCGCCGGAGCCCTTCCAGCAGGATGGGCGCGGCTTCCTGAGGTCCCACGTACCCGACGATTCCGCACATTGAGCTGTTCGCCTCAGCTGATCGGTCCCGGTCAGGGCGCGGAAGTCGTGCCCGGCGTAACCATTACGCCCTCTACCCTCAAGCGATCCCTTCGAGCCGCTCCGCCGCGGCACGTACAAGCGCCTTCGCTTCGGCCGAGCCCGGGGCCTCCGCGATGAGCCTCACCACCGGCTCGGTCCCGGAGGGACGGACGTGCAGCCAGGCGCGCTTCTTCGGCCACGCGAGGCGGAGCCCGTCGCTCGTGTCGGTCTCCTCGGGGGCCAATCCATCAGCCAGAGCGCGGTAGGCTTCCGCCAGCGACTCCCGGGGAAAAGAGACCTTTTCCTTCACGATC
>CAMCNM010000137.1 GCA_945876015.1 Gemmatimonas phototrophica | reverse complement strand
GGCCGCGCTCGGACCACGCACGATCACGGTGGACTGCGACGTCCTCCAGGCCGACGGCGGCACGCGCACCGCTAGCGTGACCGGGGCGTGCGTGGCGCTGGCGCTGGCGTGCCGACATCTCGTCGCCGAGCGACGCATCGTGAGCGATCCGCTGCGCGAGCTCGTGGCCGCGGTGAGCGTCGGCATCGTGGACGGTCAGATCCGCCTCGATCTCGAGTACACCGAGGATTCGACGGCCCAGGTGGACATGAACCTGGTCGCCACCGAGAGCGACGGACTGGTGGAGGTGCAGGGCACCGCCGAGGGCGACCCGTTCCGCCGGGAGCAGCTCGACGAGCTGATGAGCGTCGGAATGACGGGGATCCGCGCGCTCGTCGCGGCGCAGCGCAAAGTGCTCGGCCGGTGATGCTCGGCACTTCACGATGAAGCTGCTGGTCGCGACGCGCAGTCGGCACAAGGTCGAGGAGATCCGGAGCATCCTGAGCGACGTGCCGGACATCGACCTGATCGATCTCGCCGCCGCGGGCATTCCCGAGAGCCCCGCCGAGGACGCACTCGAGCCGTACGACACGTTCGAGGAGAACGCCCGCTCGAAGGCCGCCTACTTCCATCGACTCTCGGGGCTGCCCACCGTGTCGGACGATTCCGGCATCGAGGTGGACGCCTTGGGTGGACGGCCGGGTGTGAAGTCGAGGCGCTTCGCTCCTCTCCCGGAGACGGCCAGCCGGGAAGAGCAGGACCAGGCGAACAACCGGCATCTCCTCCAGCTGCTTTCGGACGTCGAGCCCGCGCGCAGGACCGCACGCTACGTCTGCGTGGCGGTGCTGAAGAGCGCAAGCGGCGAAGCGCTCTTCCGGGGGACTGCCGAAGGCAGGGTGCTCGATGAGCCACGCGGACGGGGCGGATTCGGGTACGATCCGTTCTTCCTGGTCCCCGAGCTGGGTTGCACCTTCGGGGAAGCACCGGCCGCGCAGAAGAACGCGCTGAGCCACCGCGGGAAGGCGTTCCGCGCGCTCGCGGCTCACCTGCGGGCTCGCTGATGGCCGCCGGTCCGGCGACCACGCCCAGGGAGATCGGTCCGACCGCGGACGGCCGATCCCTCCGCATCGAGTGGATGGACGGAAGCGAGTCGATTCTGCGGCCCTACGATCTCCGGATCAGCTGTCCTTGCGCCCGGTGCGTGGACGAGATGACGGGCAGACGGATCCTCCGACCCGAGATGATCCCCGAGACCATCCACCCCACGGCCATCCACTACGTGGGGCGGTACGCGCTCCAGTTCGTCTGGAGTGACGGGCATGACACGGGCTTCTACCCGTTCGACTACCTGCGCAGGCTCGGTGAGGGTGGGGCGGGGGGTAGCGGGCGAGGGGGTGCGGCGTGAGTATGGCGACCCAATGATCCCAGCGGACGAAGCACTCGCGCGGCTGCGGGAAGGGAACCGCCGGTTCCAGGCGGGGGCCGCGACGCTCACCAACCAGCCTGTGGGCGCCCGCGCGCCGGAGGACCAGAAGCCCTTCGCGGTCGTGCTCGGTTGCTCCGATTCCCGGGTGCCGGTCGAGGTCGTGTTCGATCAGGGCTTCGGCTCGCTGTTCGTCATTCGCGTGGCCGGAAACATCGTGGCGCCGTCCCAGGTCGGGAGCATCGAGTTCGCCGCCGAGCGGTTCGGTACCCGCCTGGTCGTCGTGATGGGCCACACCCAGTGCGGCGCGATCGAGGCCACCCTGGAGGAGCTCCGACGCACGTCCGGGAAGTCCTCGCCCAACCTCCTTTCGATCGTCGATCGCATCCGCCCCTCGGTCGAGGGACTCCTGAAGACCGATCTGGTGAACGATCCCGAGCGCCTCTACCGCGAAGCCGAGCGCGCCAACGTACGCGCTTCGGTCGATCATCTCCGGCATGGATCCAAGGTTCTGGAGGAGCTGATCCAAAGCGAGGGGCTGCGCGTCGTGGGCGCCGAGTACTCGCTCGAGACCGGTCTCGTGGACTTCTTCATCGGCGTCTGATCGTCTATCTGCGGCTCGGCTCGGCCCGGCCCGGCCCGGCCCTCTAACGCTCGATGGAGGTGGCACCCATGGCGGCGATCTTCGGGTCACGGGGCGTTTCCGCGCGGCGGTTATGGGGGTGCGCGGTGGTGGCGGCATCGGTGCTGGTGCGCTGGCCCGCGCCCGTTCCCTCGATCGCCGACCCGGAAGGCATCGACGAGGCCTTCGCGGCGTTCTGGGCGGCCGAGACCCCAGCGGCCGCCGCGAGCCGGGTCCCGGCCATCGTCGCGACCGGCGTTCCGTTCGACGATGCGCTCGCAAGGCTGCGCAAAGGGCGGCCCTACTCGTCCAACGTCGTGCGCGGACGGCGCGATCTGACCCATCGCATCGCGGTCGGTCGCGGGCCTGGGGTGGCGCACCCTTACACCGTCGTCGTCCCCGAGAGCTACGACCCGTCCCGGAGCTATCCGGTGCGCGTCCAGCTGCACGGCGGGGTCGGGCGCGAGCTCCGCGGCGAGTTCGGCACCGCGGGTGACGCGGTCACGCGCATTCCCGGCACGTTCGACCAGATCTACGTCCTGCCGAACGCGTGGGACCAGTCGATGTGGTGGCAGGAGAGCCAGGGTAGGAATCTCCCGGCCGTCCTCGATCGCGTGAAGCGCACGTACAACGTGGATGAGAACCGCGTCTATCTCACCGGCATCTCCGACGGCGCCACCGGGGCCTGGTTCTTCGCGTTCCGCGACCCGACCGCGTTCGCGAGCTTCCTCCCGCTCAACGGACAGATGCTCGTCCTGTCCAACCCGTCGGTGCTTCCCGACGGCGACATGTATCCGAGCAACGCCGCAAACAAGCCCTTCTTCGCGGTCAGCAGTGGCAAGGACCCTCTCTATCCGGCATCGGGCGTGAAGCCGTTCGTCGATCACCTCCGTGAGCTGGGCGCCGAGGTCGTGTACCACGTCCAGGAAGAGGCCGGGCACAACACCAACTGGTGGCCCGAGGAGCGCGCCGCGTTCGAGGGGTTCGTGAACGCGCATCCGAGGAACCCGCTGCCCGACCGGCTCTCCTGGCAGACCGAGCGCGTGGACCGCTACAACCGGATCGACTGGCTCGTGATCGATCAGCTCGGTCACGTGGGGGGCGAGAAGACGTTCGCCGAGGCGAACGTGGTCGAACGGAACGGCCGGAAGCTCCAGATCTTCCCGCATGCGTCGCTCAGTGGACGCGTGGATCTCGTACGTCGCGGGAACAGCGTCGAGGCGACGACCAACGGGGTCCGGCGGTTCACGCTCCTGCTGTCGCCGAGCCAGTTCGATCTGGGTCAGCCCGTCACGGTGACCGTGAATGGTAGGGTCGCGTTTCGGCAGCGCGTGACGCCCAGCCTCGAGACCCTGCTCGAGTGGGCCGCCCGCGACAACGATCGGACCGCTCTCTACGCCGCCGCGCTGCAGATCGAGGTGGGGAAGTAGGTTCTCCTCAGGCGTGGAATTGAGTCATTTGCGGGTCCGTTTATGTGGATGCACGGCCCGATTCCTGCCCCTCTTATCGACGTGCCCTCCCCTTCGGGGGGCTGACTGCAAGGATGGCGGCAGTACAGGCCGCCTCATCTCAAGGAGACCCCCATGCGTGTCCTCTCATTGGCTCTCGTACTGTCCACGCTCGTGGCCACAGCTGCCTGCGATCAGGCTCGGGCTGACAGCGACACCTCGGGCCAGGCGCTGACCGAGGCCGCTCCGAAGGCGACCAGCATCGCGCGCCCAGCAGCACGGCAGAGCAGCACGGCGTCCGTACCCGCCCGCACTCCGCAGTCCCATGTGGTGGAGAAGACGAACATCAAGCGTGATGCGGCGATCGGCGCGGGTCTCGGTGCCGTGGTCGGTGCCGTCGCCAACGACGACGACCGCTTGAAGGGTGGCCTCGTGGGCGCCGTGATCAGCGGCGCCGCGGGCGCGGTGGTCGGAAAGACCATCGACAAGGACAAGGAAGTCATCTACAAGTGACGAGTGGCCTCGCGATGCACCCGCAGCTCTGGGTGCGCCGCGGGGACAATCGGGTCTCGTAGGCAGTGTCGACACCGGGCGGATACATTCCGCCCGGTGCCTTCTTCTTCACTCTCCCGTCTCGCCACGTGAGCCTCCTCCCGAGCCTGTTCCGCCGCATCGGGACCAGGGTGCGGCTTGGACGCGACCTGCTAGTTGCGCGGCGATCCTTTATTCGCTCGCCCGATTCGTCGCCTGAAGAGAGAGCGCTCCTGCGCGAGGTATCGCTGCGCGTCCATCCCGACGACACGATGTATGACGGGGCCGACCACTACGTCTCGGTCGGCCTGTCCGGTCTGCGCTGCGTCCAGGAGGCGATCCGAGCGGCGGGCGTGCGCAGCGTGCGTTCCGTCCTCGACTTTCCGAGCGGCTACGGGCGCGTCGCGAGATTCCTGCGAGTGAGGTGGCCCCAGGCGGAGCTCGCCGCCGGGGACATTGATCGTGGAATGGTCGAGTTCTGTGCACGCACCTTTTCGACCAGCCCGCTGCTGTCGTCCCGGTCGATCGCGGAGCTGTACGCTCCGGCCAAGTACGACGTCATCTGGTGCGGGTCGCTCCTGACGCACTTCGACGAAGCCGGATCGTCCGATCTCCTCCGGTTCTTCAAGCGGTACATTGCTCCGTGCGGCGTGTGCGTGGTGTCCGCGCACGGGCGGTGGACGATCCAGTGTCTGGAGAACGGCTCGAACACCTATGGGCTGTCCGAAGCTGGCCGGCGAGCCGTCATCGCGGGATATCGCAGCGGGGGGATACGGCTACGCGGACTACGCGGGTCCGGGTTACGGGATATCCGCCATCACGCGCGAGCGGATGAGCGAGCTTGCCGCGTCAGCCGGAGGTTGGAAGGAGGTTCTCTTTCTGGAGCGGGGGTGGGACCAGCACCACGATGTGTACGCGCTGACCGTGGAGCAGTAGTAGTCCACGCGCCACCCGACTACGTATCAGTACGTATTTGGCGCCATCCGCCAATCCGCATCTTCGGGTGTGAGCAAGAACACACCCATTCCAGGAGAACGCGGATCATGAACTCTCGACGGGGACCCTTCAGGGGGCGCGGCGCGGCGGTTGCCCTGCTGCTCGCGGTCGCTTCTTCGACCACGGCGTGCCTCCCACCCTTCTCGGAGATGCAGAGCGCGCGCACGGTCGCACCGCGTGGCTTCGAGGTCACACCATTCTATTCCTCGGTGAGCTCTTCCGAGGATGGAGAGACCGAGAAGCTCTACAATCAGTACGGCCTCCTTCTGGCGGCCGGCCTGAAGGAGAACTTGGACCTGCGTGTCCGGATCGAGCGCCAGGTGGTCACCGGTGAGCCCGACGACGCGCTCACGGTGGTTGGTGCCGGACCCAAGCTGGCTTTCTGGAACCAGCACGCCGCGCTCTTCATGCCGATCGGCGTCGCATTCGGTGACGACATCGAGACGTCGGAGACCGTCGGGTTTCACCCCACGCTCCTCTTCACCGTGCCCTTGTCCAGAAGTGTGGAGATCAATCCGTCCACCAAGCTCCTCATTCCGCTGAAGGGTGACGGAGAAACGCTCTGGGCCGCGAACCTGGGCCTGGCGTTGGGGCCGGACGTGCGTCGGTGGGCGATCCGTCCGGAGGTCGGCATTCTCAGGAACCCCGGCGAGTCGGGATACGCCATCCACTATTCGATGGGTGCTTCGTTCGGATGGGGCCTGTAGGCGGTCGGCACCAGCGCGTGGTCCTGCGGTCCGCCTGGCCGGACTCGTCCGGCAGGTCCGACCGCAGGGACCATGTCCTCGCCTGGCCAGATCGTCCGCCATGCGAAGGCGATGAGGCCGCTCC